>NZ_QAIJ01000294.1:53249-82082 GCF_003060985.1 Stenotrophomonas sp. HMWF023 | reverse complement strand
ATCCTACGGAATGCCGCTGTTGCTGTTGCTGTTGCTCCAGCCCTGGCCTCTGCGGGTGCAGGGCGCAGCCCTGCCGCCGTAAACTAAGCTTCGTTGCCCGCAGGATCTGCCATGTTCGATATCTCTCCCCAGCTCGATTGCGCCGGCCGCATCCTGCGCCTGGACCGTGCCCGGGTCATGGGGATCGTCAACGTCACCCCGGATTCGTTCTCCGACGGCGGTGCCCATGACACCACCGAAGCGGCGGTCGCGCATGGCCTGAAGCTGGTGGAGGAGGGCGCCGACCTGCTCGACATCGGCGGCGAATCCACCCGCCCGGGTGCGGCGCCGGTGTCGATCGACGAAGAGCTGCGTCGTGTCGTCCCGGTCATCGAGCAGCTGGCGGCGCGCACATCGGTGCCGATCAGCATCGACACTTTCAAGCCGGAGGTGATGCGCGCCGCAGTGGCTGCAGGCGCCGGGATGATCAACGACATCTTCGGCCTGCGCCAGGACGGCGCGTTGGAGGCCGCAGCAGACACCGGTGTGCCAGTGGTGCTGATGCACATGCAGGGCGAGCCGGGTCACATGCAGGCCGACCCGCAGTACGACGATGTCGTCACCGAGGTGCATGGCTTCCTGGTGCAGCGCTTGTTCGCTGCCGAGATGGCCGGCATCGCCAAGAAGAATCTGCTGATCGATCTTGGCTTCGGCTTCGGCAAGACCACCGCGCACAACATCACCCTGCTGGCCCGCTCCGAGCGCTTTCTCGAGCTGGGCGTGCCGATGCTGGCCGGACTGTCGCGCAAACGCAGTCTGGGCGAGCTGACCGGTCGCGAGTCACCGGCAGAGCGCGTCGCTGCATCCGTGGCCGCACACCTCATCGCCGTGCAGCGCGGGGCCCGTATCGTGCGCGTGCACGATGTGGCGGCGACGGTCGATGCGTTGAAGGTCTGGCAGGCGGTCGACGCGGTGCCCGCTGTCCGGGGGGATGCCAAACCGACCCTCCGCTGGCCGGACGAAGACTGATGGCAGTCGATCAGAGGCCGCTGGCGATCGCCGTGATGGGGCCGACCGCCAGTGGCAAGACCGCCACCGCGATCGCGCTGGCGCAGCAACTGGATGGCGAAATCGTCAGCGTCGATTCGGCGCTGGTCTATCGCGGGCTGGATATCGGTTCGGCCAAGCCTGATGCCGCCGAACGCGCGCAGGCGCCGCACCACCTGCTGGACCTGCGCGATCCCTGGCAGACCTATTCGGCCGCCGAGTTCGCCGCCGATGCCGGCCGCGTGGTGGCCGACATCGTCGCCCGTGGCAAGACGCCGATCCTGGCCGGCGGCACGGGCCTGTACTTCCGTGCACTGCTGCAGGGGCTGTCGCCGATGCCGGAAGCAGACCCGGCGATGCGCGACGCGTTGAGCGCCGAGGCCGCCGAGCGTGGCTGGGCGGCCCTGCACGCCGAACTTGCCACCGTCGACCCCGCCGCCGCCGCACGTATCCATGCCACCGACCCGCAACGCATCCAGCGGGCGCTGGAGGTCTACCGGCTGACCGGCACGCCGATCAGTGAATGGCAGCGCCGCCCCGGCGTCGCCCCGTTGCCGGTGCGCACATTGAAGCTGATCCTGGCGCCGCGCGACCGCGCCGTCCTGCACCAGCGCATCGAGGCGCGCTTCGACGCCATGCTCGCCCACGGCTTTCTCGACGAAGTACGCGCCCTGCGTGCGTTGCCGGATATGCAGGCGGTCGCCGCGCCGCTGGACCTGCCAGCCGTCCGCGCGGTGGGGTATCGCCAGGCCTGGGAGTACCTGGACGGCGAGGGGGACGAGGCCCGCTTCCGTGACAAGTCCATTTTCGCCACCCGGCAACTGGCCAAGCGCCAGCTGACCTGGCTGCGCGGCGAGCTTGATGCACGCTGGTTCGACCCCCATATGGATGGGGAGCGCCTGGCAGGCGCGGTGTCGACCTTCGTTGCACGCTGAACCGACGCTGGCCGTGTACCATCATGGGCCGGCAAGCGGCTCGGGGGCCGCGGCAACCGCCGGCTACCAATAAGAACAATAATCAGGAGTGTGCAATGTCCAAGGGGCAATCGCTGCAGGATCCTTTCTTGAATGCACTGCGGCGCGAACGCGTGCCGGTTTCGGTGTACCTGGTCAACGGCATCAAGCTGCAGGGCACGATCGAATCGTTCGATCAGTTCGTGGTCCTGCTGCGCAACACCGTCAGCCAGATGGTCTATAAGCACGCCATTTCCACCGTGGTACCGGCGCGCAACGTCAAGGTCGGCCCGGGTGGTGGGTACGTGCAATCAGGTGAGGATGGTCAGGCGGGTGATGAAGCAGACGAATGATGTTGGAGCGGTGAATGTTTGACCGCTCGAAAAAGGGCGAACACGCCCTGTTGATCCAGCCGCATTTCGGCAAGCTGGAAGACGATGTGCTGGAAGAATTCGGTGATCTGGCCCGCTCGGCTGGGGCCAGCATCGCGGTGACCATCACCGCGCGCCTGGATCGGCCCAATCCATCGACCCTGCTCGGCAGCGGCAAGCTGGATGAGATCAAGGCTGCCGCCGAAGCAACCGGCGCAGATCTTATCCTGGTCAACCACGCGTTGAGCCCGGGTCAGGAACGCAATCTGGAACGTTTCCTGGAGCGCCGGGTGATCGACCGTACCGGTCTGATCCTGGATATCTTCGCCCAGCGTGCGCGCAGCCATGAAGGCAAGCTGCAGGTTGAGCTGGCCCAGCTGCGCCATATGGCGACCCGCCTGGTGCGTGGCTGGACCCATCTGGAGCGCCAGCGTGGTGGTTCGATCGGTCTCCGCGGCCCGGGTGAAACCCAGCTGGAAACCGATCGTCGCCTGCTGCAGAAGCGGGTTGAACAGCTGCAGAAGCGGCTGGAAAAAGTCGAAGTACAGCGCACCCAGATGCGTCGTGCGCGTGTGCGCAGCGAATTGCCGCGCGTGGCCCTGGTGGGCTACACCAATGCCGGCAAATCGACCTTGTTCAATGCGATGACCGGCGCCGAGGCGTATGCGGCTGACCAGTTGTTCGCCACCCTGGATCCGACCGTGCGCCGGATAGCCGTGCCTGGTGGCAACGTCGTGCTGGCCGATACGGTAGGTTTCGTACGTGACCTGCCGCATGACCTGGTGGCGGCCTTCCGCTCGACCCTGTCTGAAGCGCGGGAAGCGGATTTCCTGCTGCACCTTGTCGATGCCGCGGATCCGCACCGCGAGGAGCGCATCGCCCAGGTCGACGAAGTGCTGACCGCCGTCGGTGCCGGCGACCTGCCGCAGCTGCTGGTGTTCAACAAGATCGACCGCATCGAGGGTGCCGACGTGCGCCACGATGGCCAGGACGGCGTGCCGGATGAATCGCGGCGTGAGCGGGTGTGGATTTCCGCACGCGACGGGCAAGGCATCGAGCTGTTGCAGGCCGTGCTCGGCAAGCGGTTGGGTCTGCAGCACGTCACCGGCGAGCTGCGCCTGCCGCCCAGTGCCGGCCGCCTGCGCGCGCGCCTGCACCAGCTGGAAGTGGTCCGCAGTGAACAGGCCGATGAAGAAGGCTGGCTGTTGCAGGTCGATCTTCCCATCGCTGAGGCCGAGAAGCTGGCGGCCAGCGCCGATGGCGAGCCGATCCGGGCCCTGCTGCCGGAAAAGCTGCCCGAATGGTGAGGTAGTGCCGGCCGCTGGCCGGCAGTTCCTGCGGCCCCGTGCCGCGACACCACCTTGCGATCTGCGGTACAACGTGCAGGTTCTTCACCTTTCAGCTACCCCGATGTCCTTCCCGACCGACGCCGAACTCAACGCCCAGGCCACTGCGCTGGGCCAGCGCCTGCAGCAGGCTTCGCTGCAACTGGTGACTGCTGAAAGCTGCAGCGGTGGCTGGATCGCCAAGTGCATGACCGACATCGCCGGTTCCTCGGCGTTCTTCGACTGCGGCATGGTGGTTTACAGCTACGAAGCCAAGCAGCGCCTGCTCGGCGTGCGCGCGCAGACGCTGGAGCAGTTCGGTGCGGTCAGCCGCGAAGCCGTGCTGGAGATGGTGTCCGGGGCGCTGGTCAATTCCGGTGCCGGCATCGCGGTGGCAGTGACCGGTATCGCAGGGCCGGGTGGTGGCAGCCCGGACAAGCCGGTCGGCAGCGTCTGGATCGGCTGGAAGCGCCGCGGCGGCTATGCCCGTGCCGAGCTGTTCCAGTTCGACGGTGACCGTGAAGCCATCCGCCGGCAAACCGTAGCGGCGGCATTGCACGGTATCGACGCCCAGCTGTGACATGCTGCTCCGGCAATCAACCGGAGTAGGCAACGATGTGGGAGACGCTGGGCACCGTCCGTGACCTTGGCCGGCTGCAGGAAATCGCCGCTGTCCTGATCCGCTACGGCTTCGGCGACGTCGTGCGGCGCATCGGCCTGGCCACGGTGCTCGAACGTACCGGCCGCCTGCTGCACTGGAACGAGGAGCGGCAGGAGATGCTGCGGATGACCGCGCCGGTGCGCGTGCGCAGCGCCCTGCAGGATCTCGGGCCGACCTTCGTGAAGCTGGGCCAGGTGCTCGCCACCCGTGTGGACCTGCTGCCGCCGGACTGGATCGCCGAACTCTCCGAGTTGCAGAACGCTGTCCCTGCATTGCCCTACGAGAAGATCCGCGAACAACTGGAGGCCGATCTCGGTGCGTCTCCGTCGCAGGTGTTCGCCTTCCTTGATGAAACCCCGATGGCCGCTGCTTCGTTGGCCCAGGCCCACCGTGCGCGGCTGCGCGATGGCCGCGAAGTGGTGCTGAAGGTGCGTCGCCCGGGTATCCGTGACGTGGTTGAAGCCGATCTGCGATTGCTGGCACGGCTGGCCGAGATCGTCGAAGCCCGCCTGCCGGATCTGCGCCGCTACCGGCCCGCCGAGGTGGTGCAGCAGTTCACCGTGTCGCTGCGGCGCGAGCTGGATTTCGCCGCGGAGTGCCGCAACGCCGAGCGCATCGCGCGCAACTTCGAGGGGCGGGACGACATCCTGATTCCGGCGGTGCATTGGCAATGGACCTGCGAAAGCCTGAACGTGCAGGACTTCGTCGATGGAATTGCTGGACGTGATCTGGCCGGTGTCGATGCAGCCGGCCTCGACCGCCGTGAACTGGCCCGGCGAGGTGCTGACATCGTATTGAAGATGGTGCTGGAGGACGGCAGCTTCCACGCCGATCCGCACCCGGGCAACATCATCTACCTGCGCGACGGCCGCATCGGCGTGATCGATTTCGGCATGGTCGGCGCCTTGTCGGAGGTTCGCCGCTTCCAGGTCGCACAGCTGCTGCATGGTCTGGTGGAACAGGACCCGCAGGGCGTGGCCGACGTGCTGCTGGACTGGGCGGGCGGCGTGGAAGTGGACGAGAACCGGTTGCAGCATGACATCAGCCTGTTCGTCGACCAGTACCGTGGCGTGCCGCTGAAGGACCTGCGCATCGGCCTGATGTTGGGCGACATTACCCAGCTGCTGCGCAGCTACAACCTGACCCTGCCGGCCGATCTGGCACTGATGATCAAGGCCTTCCTGACCCTGGAGGGCATGGGCCGCCAGCTCGACCCGGATTTCGACATGGCCAGCGCCGCGCGCCCGTTCCTGGAGCGGGTGGTACTGCAGCGCTATGCGCCACGGGCGCTGTTCAAGCGTGGCCGACGCAGTCTGCTGGGCATGATCGACTTTGCCGGTGAACTGCCGCGGGATCTGCGCAAGCTGGTGCAGGCTGCGCGGCGTGGCCGCCTGCAGCTGAAGGTCGAGACCAGCGCGCTGCAGGGATTTGGCGACCAGGTGAATCGCGCTGCGAACCGGATGGTGATGGGCATTGTCACTGCCGCCTTGATCATCGGTTCCTCGATCGTGATGCACAGCGTAGGCGGCGTCTCCAGCCGCTGGCTGCTGGCGCTGGGCGTGTGCGGTTTCATCGGCGCAGGGTTCTGCGGGGTGTGGATCCTGTTCTCGATCTGGAGAAGCGGCAAGCACACGTAGTGCGCTTACCGCGGCGGTTCCCACCGGGAACCGCGGAATCGCGCAGCGATTCCTGTAGAGCCGACCGCTGGTCGGCTGCTTTCGCTTCTGCCACCCCCAAGCAGTCACGCCGCATTCCCGGTAGCGCCGGGCCATGCCCGGCGGCTTTCGCTCCTCACGGAATCGCCCCGGCACTTGCAGTCCCGGGTGTTAGTAGTAATACTACTAACCATGGACCTGACCGACACCCAGCAGGCGATCCTGCAGTTGATCGCCGAGCGTATCGAGAGCGAAGGGGCACCTCCTTCGCAGACTGAAATCGCACGTGCCTTCGGCTTCAAGGGGGTGCGAGCGGCGCAGTACCACCTGGAAGCGCTGGAGCAGGCTGGGGCGATCCGTCGCGTACCCGGCCAGGCACGCGGCATCCGCCTGGTGCAGGCGCCACCGGTGGAGAGGGTTGCCGAGCCGGGCCTGCCCGACAGCGTCCTGCGCCTGCCGATCCTGGGCCGGGTTGCCGCAGGTCTGCCGATCGGCGCCGACATCGGCTCGGATGATTTCGTGGTGCTGGACCGGGTGTTTTTCTCGCCGGCACCGGACTACCTGCTGAAGGTGCAGGGCGATTCGATGATCGACGAGGGCATCTTCGATGGCGACCTGATCGGTGTGCACCGCACCCGTGACGCCCATTCGGGGCAGATCGTGGTGGCCCGCATCGATGACGAGATCACCGTCAAGCTGTTGAAGATCGCCAAGGACCGGATCCGCCTGCTGCCGCGCAATCCCGATTACAAACCGATCGACGTGCTTCCTGACCAGGATTTCTCGATCGAGGGCCTGTACTGCGGGCTGCTGCGACCGAACCGTTGACGATTCACCCTGCATTTTCCGCGGTCTTTTGTGGCGATTCTCTGGTTCTGCTGAGGTTGGTACGGATGTCCGATAATTTTTTTCCGAACGCCGGGCAGAATCTCAGCCTGTGCGATACGCCAGCCTTAAAGTGAACCCATGGCCAAGAAAACTTCCAAAGACAGCACCTCCAACGACGTGACCTCTGCAAGGACCAATCCGATGGACGAGAACAAGAAGCGCGCCCTCGCTGCAGCTCTGGGCCAGATCGAAAAGCAGTTCGGCAAGGGCTCGGTGATGCGCATGGGCGACCGTGTGGTCGAGCCCGTCGAGGCGATTCCGACCGGTTCTCTGATGCTGGATATCGCATTGGGCATTGGTGGCCTGCCCAAGGGCCGCGTCGTGGAAATCTACGGCCCGGAATCCTCCGGCAAGACCACGTTGACCCTGCAGGCCATCGCCGAGTGCCAGAAGCTGGGCGGTACGGCTGCTTTCATCGATGCCGAGCATGCGCTGGACCCGATCTACGCAGGCAAGCTGGGCGTCAACGTCGACGATCTGCTGCTGTCGCAGCCGGATACCGGTGAGCAGGCGCTGGAAATCGCCGACATGCTGGTCCGTTCCGGTTCGGTCGACATCCTGGTGGTCGACTCGGTGGCCGCATTGACCCCGAAGGCTGAAATCGAAGGCGAGATGGGCGACCAGCTGCCAGGTCTGCAGGCCCGTCTGATGAGCCAGGCGCTGCGCAAGCTGACCGGCAACATCAAGCGTTCCAATACGCTGGTGGTATTCATCAACCAGTTGCGTCACAAGATCGGCGTGATGATGCCGGGCCAGAGCCCGGAAGTGACCACCGGCGGCAACGCGCTCAAGTTCTACGCTTCGGTGCGCCTGGACATTCGTCGTATCGGTGCGATCAAGAAGGGTGACGAGATCATCGGCAACCAGACCAAGATCAAGGTCGTCAAGAACAAGCTGGCCCCCCCGTTCAAGCAGGTCATCACCGAGATCCTGTACGGCGAGGGCATCAGCCGCGAAGGCGAACTGATCGACATGGGTGTGGAGGCCAAGCTGGTCGAGAAGGCCGGTGCCTGGTACAGCTACGGTGAAGAGCGCATTGGCCAGGGCAAGGACAACGCCCGCGGCTATCTGCGCGACAACCCGCAGGTTGCGGCCAAGCTCGAGGCCGAGCTGCGCGAGAAGTTCCAGCCGAGCGAAGCCGCCCGCGAGCAAGGCGACGACGAAGACGGCGACGACGAGTAAGGCTTGCTGTGGGGCAGGGCGGCGCCGTCAGTGACGTCGCCCTGTCCTGCAGATTCGGTTTCCCCGACGGGGGACGCGCCAGGGACGGCGCATTTGATTGAAGGCGAGCATGAACGATTCCGACGCCCCGGCACCCGGCCGCAAGCGCCGCGTACGCGAACAGACGCCTGTCCAGCGCGCCCTGGGGTTGCTGGTGCGGCGCGAGCATTCGCGCAAGGAGTTGACCCGCAAGCTGACCTCCCGGGGTATCGAGGGCGAGGCGGCGCAGGCCGCGGTCGACAAGCTGACCGAAGCTGGCTGGCAGGACGACACCCGGTTTGCCGAGAATCTGGTGCGCATGCGTGCCAATACCGGCTACGGCCCCATCCATGTGCGGGCCGAACTGGGTACCCATGGACTGGACAGCGAGCAGATCGCTGCCGCCATGGAGACCTTTGAAGGCGACTGGACGGAGAACGCCCGGGATCTGGTCCGACGCCGCTTCGGTGAGGCCGGCCCGCAGGACCTGGCGCAGCGTCGCAAGGCCGCCGATCTGCTGGCCCGCCGGGGCTTTGATGGCGACAGCATCCGCCGTGCGACCCGTTACGATCCGGACGACTGAGACTGATGGCGCCGGGCCTGATACCCTTTGGGGTTTCGGCGGTCCGTTCGACCCTGGCCACTGCGGCCGGCGGCACGGGCCCCGGCCCGCAGACTGCCAGCCCCCATGAACGCATCCGCCAAATTCACGACATCCCAGATCCGCAGCGACTTCCTTGAGTTCTTCAAGGGCAAAGGCCACACCATCGTGCCGTCGGCGCCGCTGGTGCCGGGCAACGATCCGACCCTGCTGTTCACCAACTCCGGCATGGTGCAGTTCAAGGACGTGTTCCTGGGCGCGGAGAAGCGCAGCTACGTGCGCGCGGCCGACGTCCAGCGCTGCCTGCGTGCCGGTGGCAAGCACAACGATCTCGACCAGGTGGGCTACACCGCCCGCCATCACACCTTCTTCGAAATGCTGGGCAACTGGTCCTTCGGCGATTACTTCAAGAAGGATGCGATCGCCTGGGCCTGGGAGCTGCTGACCCAGGTCTGGAAGCTGCCCGCCGAGCGCCTGCTGGTCACGGTTTACCAGACCGACGACGAGGCCTACGCGCTGTGGCGCGACATGATCGGCATTCCGGAAGAACGTATCGTTCGCATCGGCGACAACAAGGGTGCGCCCTTCGCCTCGGACAACTTCTGGCAGATGGCCGATACCGGTCCGTGCGGTCCGTGCACCGAGATCTTCTACGATCATGGCGACCACATCGCCGGTGGCCCTCCGGGCTCGCCGGATGAGGACGGCGACCGCTTCATCGAAATCTGGAACCTTGTGTTCATGCAGTTCGATCGCCAGCAGGACGGCACGCTGATGCCGCTGCCGGCGCCGTGCGTTGATACCGGCATGGGCCTTGAACGCCTGGCTGCGATCCTGCAGCACGTGCATACCAACTACGAGATCGACCTGTTCCAGGCGCTGATCCGCAAGGCATCGGAGCTGACCGGCACCGCCGATCTGGAAAACAAGTCGCTGCGGGTGATCGCCGACCATATCCGCGCCTGTTCGTTCCTGATCGTCGATGGCGTGCTGCCGTCCAACGAAGGCCGCGGCTACGTGCTGCGCCGGATCATCCGCCGCGCACTGCGACACGGCTGGATGCTGGGCGTGCGCCAGCCGTTCTTCAGCAAACTGGTGCCGACCCTGGTCGAGCAGATGGGCGAGGCCTACCCGGAACTGCCGGCGCAGGCCGATACCGTCGTGCGTGCACTGCAGGCCGAAGAAGAGCGTTTCGCCGAAACCCTCGACTCGGGCATGAAGATCTTCGACGACGTCGCCGCCAAGGTCAGCAATGGCGTGATCCCGGGCGTGGATGCCTTCCGCCTGTACGACACCTACGGCTTCCCGCTCGACCTGACCCAGGACATCGCCCGCGAGCGTGACCTGACCGTGGACATCGACGGCTTCAACGCCGCGATGGAGACGCAGCGCGAGACCGCGCGTGCGGCCGGCAAGTTCGGTGGTGGCGTGACCCTGTCGGCCGATCTGGTCGCCACGCTCAAGCCGACCGTCTTCCTGGGCTACGACCGCCTGCAGGCCGACGACCTCCGCGTGGTCGCGATCCTCAAGGATGGCCGCCCGGTGGACGCTGCCCAGGCCGGTGACGAGGTCATCGTGCTGACCAGCCAGACCCCGTTCTACGCCGAGTCAGGCGGTCAGGTCGGCGACACCGGCACCTTGTCCGCTGCCGGCGTGCAGATGCAGGTGAGCGACACCCAGAAGTTCGCGGGCCAGTTCCATGGCCATGTCGGCAAGCTCACCCAAGGCAGCCTGAAGATCGGTGATGTGCTGTCCGGCCAGGTTGATGGCGAGCGCCGTGGCGCCACCATCCTCAACCACTCGGCCACCCACCTGTTGCATGCTGCCCTGCGCGAAGTGCTGGGCACCCACGTGCAGCAGAAGGGCTCGCTGGTGGCGCCGGACCGCCTGCGCTTCGACTTCTCGCATTTCCAGCCGATCAGCGCCCAGGAACTGGCGATCATCGAGCGCAAGGTCAACCAGCAGGTGCGCGTCAACAACGCTGTGGAAGTGCACAACATGGGCATGCAGGAGGCGCTGGACTTCGGCGCGATGGCCCTGTTTGGCGAGAAGTACGGCGAGAACGTGCGCGTGCTGAAGATGGGAGACTACTCCACCGAGCTGTGTGGTGGTACCCACGTCAACCGGACCGGTGACATCGGTCTGTTCAAGATCACCTCCGAGGGCGGCGTATCGGCCGGTGTGCGTCGTATCGAGGCCGTCACCGGCCAGGGTGCGCTGGACTACGTGGACGCCGAGGAGGCGCGCCTGGCCGAGGCCGCTGAACTGCTGGGTGGCAGCGCAGCCGACGTGGTCGAAAAGATCCGCGCGCTGGGCCTGCGCCAGAAGCAGCTGGAGCGCGAACTGGAGGCCGTGAAGGCCAAGGCCGCTGCCGGCGCCACTGCGGATCTGTCCGGGCAGGCCGTCGAGGTCGCCGGCGTGAAGGTGCTGGCCGTCCGTCTGGAAGGCTTCGATGCCAAGGCCCTGCGCGATGCCATGGACCGCCTGAAGCAGCAGCTGGGCGATGCGGTGATCGTGCTGGCCGGTGCCCAGGACGGCAAGGCAGCCCTGGTCGCGGGCGTGAACGGCAGTGCAATGGGCAAGGTCAAGGCCGGGGAACTGTTGTCCCATATCGCCGGTCAGATCGGGGGCAAGGGCGGCGGACGCCCGGACCTCGCCCAGGGTGGTGGCGAGGACGGGCCCGCCCTTGCCACCGCGCTGGCTGCGGTCGTCGAATGGGTCAGCCCCCGCCTGTGATGAACCCTTGCCGTCACCCTCCTTGTAGGAGCGGGACGGCTGACGGTACCATTGCGAATCTTTTCCCTTTGTCGTGGGCGCGCTTCTTGACGGAGCGTCAAGCCGGTGGGGGATACCCTTCCACACGGTTCCATGGAGACTTAAAAAAATGTTGATCCTGACTCGCCGCGTCGGCGAAACCCTGATGATCGGTGACTCGGTGAGCGTCACCGTGCTTGGCGTCAAGGGTAACCAGGTGCGTATCGGCATCACTGCGCCGAAGGACGTCGCTGTGCATCGCGAAGAGATCTACCAGCGCATCCAGCGTGGTGACGAAGCCGGCAGCACCGGTGGTGAAAATTCTGCGGAATAACGCTTTACCTTCGCGCGTGATTAACGTTATGATTCACGCCCCGCTGAGGTGCAACGCACCAGACGCGGAGAAAACCCCGGAGCGATGCCCGAGCGGCTGAAGGGGCTCCCCTGCTAAGGGAGTATAGGGTCAAAAGCTCTATCGAGGGTTCGAATCCCTCTCGCTCCGCCAGATACAAAGAAGCGCCTGCAGATCCTCGATCTGCAGGCGTTTTTCTTTTCAGCTCCCTCAAAGCTTCATGGTCACGCCGACCTGGAACCCGCGACCGGGCAGCGGTGCGATGTACTTCAACGGCGAGTTGTGTGGGCGGGCGTCGTCATCCAGAAGGTTGCTGCCGTTGACGAACACTTCCATCCCGGCGATGTAGGCATTGCGTACCGGTAGCTCGCGGCTGACCTGCAGATCGACCAGGTTGAATGCATCCAGCGGAATCTCTTCGCTGACGTTGCGACCCAGGTACTTCTGCTTGTCGTAGTAGGTGCTGGACAGTTGTACCTTCCAGCTGTCGCGCTGCCATTGCAGGTTGGCGCCATAGCGGTTGGTCGGCATGTTCGGCAGGTACTCGCCGTCGTTGTGCGCGCGCAGCGTGTCCGGGCGATCGGCCTGGTTCCTGACCAGATCGGCGAAGGCGGACAGATTCAATTTCCCGTAGCCGCCAAGGTCGAGCGCCTGCGAGGCATCGATCTCGAATCCCTTCACCGTGGTGTCGGTCTGCTTCCAGTACTTCAGCGGCAGGCGGTTGGCCATCTGCATGCCGGAGTGGCCTTGGTAGAGGTAGTTGTCGTACTTCATCCGGTAGGCGGTGGCCGACAGCGCGAAGCCGCCAAGATGGAACAGTCCGGTCAGCTCCAGGTTCTTCGCGCGCTCCGGCTCCAGGTTCTGGTTGCCTTCTTCCTGGGTCATCACCGAGTAATGCGCGTTGCTGGCATACAGCTCGTTGATCTCCGGTGCGCGCTGCGAAGACGAATAGCGCACCTTGGCGGCGAACAGCGGGCCGAGTTCGACATACGAACCCAGGCTGTAACTGTTGAGGCGATAGGAGCGGTCCTGCAGCGTGGTGTTGGCAGCATTGCGCGAGGTCTTGAAGCGGCTGGGCTGCAGGTCATGGTCCACGCGTTCATGGCGGACGCCGGCATCGAAGGACGCCCAGCCGACGTCGAGGGTTTCCTTCAGGAACACGGCGTTGCTGCGCGTTTCCACATCAGGCAGGTAGCGCAGCGCGCCGCTGCCGGTGACGTCGCGCGCCTGACGGCTCAGGCCCAGCACGCCGCTGAGCGGCCCGACCGGTTGATGCACCAGCAGCAGTTCGGCCTGGGTGCTCTGGAAGTCGTAGTCGTTGGCCCTGGTCGAGCCCAGGCGCTCGCCCGAGGTGTTGTCCAGTTTTGAAACCCGCAGTTCGGCGCGTTCGACGTACGGCAGTGGGTCCCGCAGCAACGCTTCCAGGGCGTAGCGCTGCTGCTTGATCACCACGCCCACCGGCAGGCCGTCGGCGGGGTTCGCGCCGAAGGACAGGTTCTGCATCGAGAAGCCCGGCACACCGTATTCGCTGTCCTTGGCATCGATGCTGACGCCGACGTAACCGCGATCGAAGAACCAGGTCGAGCCGAGTGCTACCTGCGAACTGCGTGAGTAGCTGTTGCCCAGGCGATGGTGGTAATCGGGGGTCACATCGTTGTTGATCTGCTTCTGCACATACGACGGCGTGCCCGCCACATAGGCCGGATTGACCGGATTGACGTAGGTGCGGCGCTGCCAGATCGACGTCGGGCTGTTGGTATAGAAGGAAAAATCGCCATCGGCCCAATCGGGGTTCTCGGTCATGAACTGGTCGATGTAGGGTTGCGAGGCCTTGTTGTAGAGCTGCTGGACGCGTGCTTCCTTCTGGCAGCTGTCGGCCAGCGCCGAATTGACGCCGCCGGTGGCCGGGAACAGCCGGGTGTTGCAGACGCCCGCCTTGCTGTTGCCGGGAATGTCGTAGTACGAGATGCGTTGCCGCGAGACCTGCAGGTTCGTCGAGACATTCCGCTGGTTGTTGAAGTTCATGCGGAAGCCCTGCGCATCGGCCGCGTTGAAACCTTTGCGCAGGACCAGTTCCATCGACTGGTCCTTGTCCTCCATCGTGCGCGAGATCAGGCCGGAGTCGATGTCGACGCTGCCGCCGATGGCGTTGCCGCCGTAGCGGACGGTATCGGAGGATTTGTTGACGGTGATGCTGCGCACGAACAGCGGATCGAACGGAATGTTGATGTCGCCGCTGAAGGCGTTCATGCCGAGAATGGACTGGCCGCCTTCCAGGATCTGCACGCGGTTGCCGCTGAGGCTGCGGATGACCGGTGCGCCGGCGTTGGGCCCGAAGGCGCTGTTCTGCACGCCGGAGACATGTTCAAGCATGCCGCCGAGGGTGCGGTTCTGGGCCTGCGAGGCCTCGACAGTGACGATGCTGTCGATCCGGGAGGGCTTGCTTGCCTCGACCTGGACGGCGGGCAGGGTGGGGTCGTCGGTGGCATGGGCGTTGTGGACGACGAACAGGATGGCTGCAGCAAGCAGGTGACGACGCATGACACACTCCGTGAAAAGAATGTGAAATGTTATAACGTAACTATTCAGATTCACAAGCCGGAAGGGGGCGGCGGAATGGAGGCGTGGAGATTGGCCTGGCAATAGGCGGCAGCGTGGCCGCTTGCACGCCCGGCCGCTGGCGCGCAGCATCCGGCTTTGCAGGTCCCCACAATGCACCTGCAGGACCTTGCTCACTTGAAAGGAGCCTCGCATGAAGCTGTTGTCCGCCGCGTTGCTGTCCGTGGCCCTGCTGCAGGCGATGCCTGCCCTGGCGGAGAGCCCGAAGTCCTCGCCGCTGCTCGGCCGCTGGTCGCTGGATATCGCCACGTCCGCGCTGCCTGAAGCACAGCGTCCGCAACAGGTCGTGCTGGAATTCAAGGATGCCGGCGCGGGCAGGTGGAACTCGCACGTGGATATCGTCCTGCATGATGGCAAGACGATGAAATCCGACGGTACGCTGGCGCTGGACGGCACGCCCGCGGCGCTGACCGGCAGCTACGGTGCCAACCAGGCGACGCTGAAACTTCCGGCGCCGAACACGCTGGTGATGCAGCTGGTCGATCACGGCGCGCCGGCATCCACTCGCGTGTATACGGTGGCCGCCGATCGTTCAACGATGACCGAAACCAAGGCGTTCTTCGGTCATGACGGCACGCCGATCCTGCAGACCAACCTGTTCAAGCGCTTGCCGTAGCCGTGTGATGCAGCGACACCCGCAGAGGCGGGCTCTACGGATGCCGTTGCTGCGGGCTCATGCGGCGGCGGGGTCGCGCTTGCCGGTATCGATCGCGTACCGGTCTATCGCCTGCTGCAGCAGACTCCGTTCGACATGTCCGTCATCGGCCAGGGCCTTCAGTGCCGCCAGCACGATGAAGTGGCGATCGACCTCGAAGAACGTCCGCAGTGATTCGCGTGTATCCGAGCGGCCGAAACCATCGGTGCCGAGTGCGATGAAGCGACGATCGTTGACGAAGGGACGGATCTGGTCGCCGACGATCTTCATGTAGTCGGTCGCCACCACCACCGGGCCGGCATGGTCCTGCAGGCACTGCTGCACGTAGGAAATGCGCGGCTCGTCAGCCGGGTGCAGGAGATTCCAACGCTCGACGGCGAGGCCGTCGCGGCGCAGTTCGGTCAGGCTGGTGGCGCTCCAGATGTCGCTGGCGATTCCGAAATCCTGCTGCAGAAGATCGGCGGCGGCCAGCACCTCGCGCAGGATCGAGCCACTGCCCATCAACTGCACGCGCGGCTGTGCAATGGTGTCGGCAGCGGCGGGGCGCAGCAGATAGAGCCCCTTCAGGATGCCGGCTTCGGCGCCGTCGGGCAGGGCCGGGTGCGGGTAGTTCTCGTTGAGCAGGGTGATGTAGTAGTAGATGTCTTCCTGGTCCACGTACATGCGGCGCAGGCCGTCGTGGATGATCACCGCCAGCTCGAAATTGTAGGTCGGGTCATAGGACACGCAGCTGGGAATCACCGAAGACAGCACGTGGCTGTGGCCATCGTCGTGCTGCAGGCCTTCGCCCATCAGCGTGGTGCGGCCCGAGGTGGCGCCAAGCAGGAAGCCACGGGTGCGCGCGTCGGCCGCGGCCCAGGCCAGGTCGCCGACGCGCTGCAGGCCGAACATCGAATAGAAGATGTAGAACGGAATCGTGGCCAGGCCGTGGTTGGCGTACGCGGTACCGGCGGCGATCCACGAACAGATCGCGCCGGATTCGTTGATGCCTTCCTGCAGGATCTGGCCATCCTTGGCTTCCTTGTAATAGCTCAGCTGGCCGGCATCCTGCGGCGTGTACAGCTGGCCGAGGTAAGAGTGGATGCCGATCTGCCGGAACAGGCCTTCCATGCCGAAGGTGCGCGATTCATCGGGCACGATCGGGATCACCAGCCTGCCCAGCTCGGGGTCCTTGAGCAGGGTGGTGAGGATGCGCACGAAGCCCATGGTGGTGGACTGGCCGCGATCACCACTGCCCTGCAGTTGGACGTTGAACGTGGACAGCGGCGGCAGCGGCAGCGGTTCGACCTGTGCCAGTCGTGCCGGCAGCTGGCCACCCTGCGCCTGGCGACGCTGCGTGAAGTAGAGCGCCTCCGGGCTGCCCGGCGCCGGGCGCAGGTACGGCATTTCCTCCAGCTGTTCATCGCTGACCGGCAGATCGAAACGGTCGCGGAAAGCGCGCACCGCATCGGTGCTCATCTTCTTCAACTGGTGATTGATGTTCTGGCCTTCGCCGGCCTCACCCATGCCGAAGCCCTTCACCGTCTTGGCCAGCACCACGGTCGGCCGGCCCGTGGTGTTCACTGCCTGCTGGTAGGCGGAGTACACCTTCTGCGGGTCGTGGCCACCTCGCGCCAGCGCCCAGATCTCGTCGTCGCTCATGTGCGCGACCAGCGCCAGCAGTTCCGGATAGCGTCCGAAGAAATGCTCGCGTACATAGGCACCGCTCTGTGACTTGAAGGTCTGGTAGTCACCATCGACGCATTCCATCATGCGCTGGCGCAGCAGCCCGCTGTGATCGCGTGCCAGCAGGTCGTCCCAGCCACCGCCCCAGATCACCTTGATCACGTTCCAGCCGGCAGCACGGAAGGTGCCTTCCAGTTCCTGGATCACTTTGGCGTTGCCGCGCACCGGTCCGTCCAGGCGCTGCAGGTTGCAGTTGACCACGAACACCAGGTTGTCCAGGCGCTCGCGCCCGGCCAGCGAAATGGCCGCCAGTGATTCGGGCTGGTCCATTTCACCATCACCGAGAAAGGCCCAGACCTTGCGGCCCTGGTGCTGCTTCAGCCCGCGGTATTCCAGGTAGCGCATGTAACGGGCCTGATAGGCAGCGGTCAGCGGGCCCAGGCCCATCGATACGGTGGGGAACTGCCAGAACTCCGGCATCAATCGTGGGTGCGGATACGAGGACAGGCCCTCGCTCCCAGCCTCGCGGCGGAAGTTGTCCATGCGCTCGGCGCTGATGCGGCCTTCCACGAAGGCACGGCCATAGATGCCGGGTGCGGAATGGCCCTGGATGTAGATCATGTCGCCGTCGAAGGTGTCGGTACGGCCACGGAAGAAATGATCGAAGCCCACGTCATACATGACCGCTGCGGATTGGTAAGTGGCGATGTGGCCGCCGACATTGGAATGCTTGCCGGCGCGCAGCACCATCACCATCGCGTTCCAGCGGATCATCGCGTTCAACCGCCGCTCGATGTCCAGGTCGCCCGGGTAGGCGGGCTGGCGCTCGGGTGGAATCGTGTTGGTGTAAGCGGTCCATGCGCGGGTGTGCAGGTCGCCATGCTGCTGCACATCAAGCTCATCGAGCTGGTCCAGCAGATAGTGCGCGCGGGGGCGGCCGCCAGCCTCGATCACCGCGTGCAGCGACTCGCGCCATTCGCGGGTTTCCTGCGGATCGGTGTCGAGAGGGAAGTGTGCCTGGTTCATGCTGCGTCTCCAGAGAGCGCCGGTCGGCATCTGCGCGACACCGCCGGCAGGGCGACAGCTCTGGAGCGGAGTCGCGCCGGCAGGGCCGTGGCGCGGGGGCGGCCTTGGTGGCTGCCGGGGAGACAAGCGTAGGCGGCGCATGGGTTGGCCGATAGACAGGTGAGGGTTGGGTCTGCGCGAACCTGCGCTTTAGCCGGCGGCGCTGCAATGCGGTTGTCATCGTCGGTGTGCACCCTGCTGGGTTTTCCAGCCTCGGGGTGGTTGGTCGGTTGTGAACAGCGTCAGGGTCTGGGAGAAGAGCTACGCCTTGCGGCGCCGCCTGCTGCGTGGCTTCTTCCTTCGGCGTGGTTCACAGGCTGCCGATGCCGAGGATCTGGCGCAGGAGGTCTACCTGCGCCTGCTGCGCAGCACCGGCGAAGACGCTGCGGCGATCGAGAATCCTGAAGCCTATCTGTTCGCCGTGGCAGCCAACCTGGCCCGTGAGCAGGCACGCTCGCGCTCCGGCCTGCCGCAGATCGAGGACGTCGACCTGCTGGCCGAGGTACTTCGCAGCGAGGAGGACATCGAAGCTGATTTCGAGCGGGCGCAGCGCTGGAGCGGGATCCGCGGCGCCATCGCGCAACTGCCACCCACGACGCGGCGGGTGATGGAACTGCACTACCGCGAAGGATTGGATTGCCAACAGGTTGGGGCGCAGCTGGATGTGTCGGTGCACATGGTGCGCAAGCACATCGGCAAGGGCCTGGATGCCTGCAGGAAGGCGCTGGGCGCCGGGAAGGACGGATGAACCGGCAGGAGCCTGCAGCGATGGATGACGAGGTGGCCGAACAGGCTGCGCACTGGTTCCTGTGCAACCGCGAGGGTGACCTGAGCGCTGCGCAGCGCGCCGAGTTCATGGCGTGGATGAAGGGCTCGCCCGAGCACGTGCGCGCGTACCTGAATGCCTTGCATCTGCACCGGCAGGTGGGCGCGGCGATGTCGGTGCACCCGCAGGAACAGGGAAGCAGGGCAGTGCTGCAGATGCTGCCGGCAACGGCGAAAGTGGTGCCGTTGTTTGCCGCGCCCGTGCCCGCGCCGCGCGCCGTGGTTGCAACACGAACGCGCCGGCCGCTCTGGAGGCGGGTGGCTGCGGTGGCGTGCGGACTGTTGCTGGTGGCCGGTCTGCTGCCGTGGCTGATGCCGCGCGAACAGATGCTGGTCGCCGGGCACGGGCAACTGCGTGAGGTGGTGCTGGCTGACCGGACCCAGGTGCGGCTGAATGCAGACAGCCGTCTGCGGGTGACCATCGGCTGGTTCAGCCGCCGCGTCGAACTGCTGCAGGGCGAGGCCACGTTTGATATCGCAGCGGATCGCCGGCCCTTCGAGGTACGGGTCGGTGATCTGCAGATCCGTGACATCGGCACCGTGTTCGATGTATCGCGCCGGTTGCAGAGCACACGCATCGGCGTGGTATCCGGCGAGGTGGAGGTCTGGACCGCCGGTGATGGGCAACGCCGGCTGGCGCAGCTGCCCGCCGGGCGGGTGGTCCAGGTCGATCATCTCAGCCATGCGGTGCAGCCGCTGGAAATACCGGTGGCGATGTTGCTGGACTGGCAGCAGCGTCGGGTGTCGTTCCGTGATGAGCGCCTGGACGAGGTGGCTGCTGCATTCAACCGGCACAACCAGGTGCAGGTGCGGGTGACCGATGACGTTGCGCGCGCGGCGCGCCTGTCGGGCAGCCTGGAGGCGCACCGGGTCGCTGCGCTGCAGGCATTTCTGCAGCGAGACGCGCGCTTCGTCATCCGCCGCGAACAGGACACGGTATGGGTCTCCAGCCGCTGATCCCGGTTGGGCGATGGGCTGTCAGAAAAAATTCATCGAATCGGCGTTCTCCACTTCCGCCGATGCCGGCTCTTACTTGGGAGAAGCCGCTGTCGAATGCCGACGCGGTAGCAGCAATCCTCTCTCCTGCAAGGAACCGTGATGCGCAAGAAGCTCTATCTGTCGGTGGTACTGGCCTTGTCTCCCTGTCTGGGCGCGCATGCGCAGGCGGCGTCGTCCAACGGGCTTGAGACCAAGGTCACTGCAGCGATCGCCGCGCAGCCATTGAGCCAGGCACTGGAGCAGCTGTCACGCAGCTCCGGCGTGCAGTTCCTGTACGCCGGCGCGGGCAATGCACCCATGGCGGGCGCGGTACCGCGGGGGGCCACCGTCAAGCAGGCGCTGGACACGCTGCTGGCCGGCACCGGCCTGCGCTACACGGTGCTGGATGGCAACGTGATCGCCATCGATGCGGCACCGGCACAGCGGGAGAACAGGCCGGCCGCACCGGCACCGCAGCAGCCGGAAGCCGTGGTCGCTCCGACCCTGGGAACGATCAAGGTGATCGCCGCCCATGAGGTGATCGATCAGAAGAAGACCTCGCCGGTGATCAAGGATTCGGTGATCTACGATGAGATGGACAGCTACGGCGATGAGACGTTGGCCGAGAGCCTGATGGCCGCGCCCGGGCTGAGTGCGGTGGAAGATGCGGGAGAGCCGCGCTATGTGACCGTCCGCGGTGTGCAGGCCAATCTCAACTACACGACCATCGACGGCATCGCGATCGCAAGCGTGGGCGGCAGTGGCTCCGGCGAGCGCATGAACAACCTTCAGCTGATTCCCAGCGACATCGGCACCCGCACGGACATCTACAAGAGTTTCAGCGCCGAGCAGGCGCCGGATGCCATTGGTGGTGTGATCGACATCATCAGCCGCAGTGCCTTTGACCGCTCCGGCAAGTATGTGTTCGCCGACGTGGCCGGCATCTATTCCACGGCCGAGACCAACGTGGGGCGCAGCGCGGGTGGTGACCACAAGACCCTGGGACACTTCGGCAAGAGCGCCAAAGCGGTGTTCTCCAATCAGTTCGGTGCCGATGATCAGTTCGGCATCGTCGCTGTCGCGCGCTATGAACAGCGCTCGCGCAACAGCGTCAAGCGCTGGGTCGAATCGAACTATTACTACAACGATGCCGGCAAGTACCTCACCGATGGAACCACCGGCCCGGATGAGGCGAAAGGCTGGAACGGCCTGCGCGCGCCGGGCAACTTCAGCACCGGCACCTACACCAACTACATCACCAACTTCGGTGGTTCGGCCAAGCTGGAATGGAAACCGTCGGACGATCCGTTCTATGCCTCGCTGCTGCTGTACTCGTACCGGTTCTACGAGAACTCGACGATGAACAAGACCGATCTGTATGGCAACGCCAAGTTCCCGATACGCAACCAGACCGAGGACGGCGGCACCACCCAGATCAACAGCATCTACATCAAGAACCGCCATGACCGCTGGGACCGCAGTAATCGCGGTGCGATCGCCAGCTTCAACTGGGATATCGGCGACCTTTCGCGGCTGACGCTGCGCGCCGGCCACACCGAAGAGACCTTCCACAACACCCAGGTCTACTGGGGCGTACGCGCGTACCCGAGCAACCTGTTCGTCGACTATGCCAACGACAGCCATGGCTTTCCGAACGCGGTGGGCGTCTCGGACTCCAGTCTGCTGACCAGCTCGGCGTTCAAGCTCAATCCTACGCAGGCCTACATCTCGCCGCGCGACGCCAAGGAGAGCATCGACAACCTGCGTGCCGACTTCAGCTACAACATCGATGCCGATGCGCGCGGCTTCGGTCTCGCTGCTGGTGCCGAGTATCGCCACCTGAAGATCTGGCAGGACATCGATTTCGACTACTACAAGACCAGCGCGACCCTGAACGACTATCTGTATCCCGGTTCGACGCTGCTTGGCAGCGTCCCCGGCTTCCCGCTGATCGACAACCGCAAGTGGCATGACGAGCTGTACCCGAAGCTGGGCAACAACGATGCGGCCTACCCGAATGCCGATTTCACCAGCGACTACAAGTACGTGGAAGACATCGCCAACGCCTACGTCTCGGCGCATTACGCCTGGGACCGGCTGCTGCTGATCGGCGGCCTGCGCTATGACCACACCACCTTCGATGCGTTCAGCCCGTTCAGTGATGATGGCGGTACCACCTACACCTCGGCATTCCGCAAGAGCAGCGGCGACTACAACAACCTGCTGCCGTCATTGAACGCGACCTTCAAGCTGAGCGAGAACCAGCGCCTGCGCTTCTCCGCCAGCCGCACGCTGGGCCGGCCGACACCCAGCAACATCGCCCAGGCCACGAGCACCAGCTGTGGCGATGACGAGCTGGGTGGAGGTTTCTGCACCATCAAGCAGGGCAATGCCTCGCTGCAGCCGCGCCGCTCGACCAATCTCGACCTGGCCTGGGACCTGTATTTCAACGGCAACAACGGCCTGGTCTCGGTCGCGTTGTTCGACAAGGTGATCAAGGACGACATCTATACCCTGACCATGTTCGAGAACATCGGCGATGTCCGCTACCGCGTCACCCAGCCGATGAACACCGATGAGTCGACGTTGCGCGGTGTCGAGTTCGCGGTGGCAAACCGCAATCTGCAGTGGGGCCGCCATCGCTTCGACATGTACCTCAATGCCACCCGCCTGGATGGGCAGACCAATTACCGCATCAGCGATGGCAGCGAGCGCCGCCTGGACCGCCTGCTGTACCAGCCGGACTGGTCGGTGAACGGCTCGGTAATCTGGCGCATGCCGTGGAAGAGCTCGCAGCTGCGCGTGTCCGGCACCTACCGCAGCCGCATGCTGGTCGACTTCGGCGATACCCAGTGGCTGGACTCGTACTACGACCCGTACATGACCTTCAACCTGGCCTTCAGCCACAAGGTCAGCAAGCACGTGACGCTGAAGTACGAGGCGAAGAACCTGTTCAATACCCAGCCCACCTACAGCACCGGTCCGAACGGACGCTTCCGCACCGAGATCGATGACTACGGTCGCTTCTTCTACTTCCACATCATCTACAACTGAGGGCGGCCGTCTTGGATACGATCAATCGCAGGCGCTTCCTTGCCCTGTCGGGACTTTCCGCGTTGGGTGCGTGGGCCGGGACTGCCCGCGCGCTGGCTGCGCAGAGCAATGCAGCAGCACTGAATCCGCGCAATCTGCTGGCCTCGCCGCGCTTTGCCAGTACGCCCTTCACCCTCGGCGTGGCGTCGGGTGATCCGTCGGCCGACGGCATGGTGCTGTGGACGCGGCTGGCCACCGAGCCCCTGGTGTTCGATGGCGGCATGCCCACCCGGCCGATGGTGGTGGGATGGCAGGTGGCCGCGGACGAGACCATGCGCACCGTGGTGCGGCAGGGAACCTCGCTGGCCCACCCCGAACTTGGCCATGGGCTGCACGTGGAACTGGATGGCCTGCTGCCTGGGCGGCCGTACTGGTACCGCTTCACCGTGGGAGGCCATGCCAGTGCGATCGGACGCACCCACACCCTGCCTGCGGCGAACGCGCCGATCAAGCGCGTGCGCTTCGCGGTGGCCGGTTGCCAGCATTTCGAGGAGGGGCACTATACGGCCTGGCGACACATTGCCGAGCAACCGCTCGATTTCGTGTTCCATTACGGCGACTACATCTATGAGGGTGAAAGCCAGACCGGCGTGCGGAAGATGAATGGTCAGCCGTTCACCAACCTGCGCAACCATGTCGGCCCGCAGACCTACACCCTCGACGACTATCGCCGCCGCTATGCGCAGTACAAGACCGATGCGGACCTGCAGGCGGCGCACGCCGCGTCACCGTGGTTCGTGACGTTCGACGACCATGAAGTGGACAACAACTGGGCGGGTGCCGAAGACCAGGACGGTACGCCCAGCGAACTGTTCCTGCTGCGCCGCGCGCAGGCGTTCCAGGCGTACTACGAGAACATGCCGTTGCGCGCTTCGTCGTTCCCGCGCGATGGTCATATGCAGATGTTCCGTCGCGCACGCTACGGCACGCTGCTGGACCTGCACCTGCTCGATACCCGCCAGTACCGCAGCAAGCAGGTGGACATGGCGCAGCGCGGACAGGTGGAATCTGCCGAGCGCAGCATTGTTGGTGCGAAGCAGGAGCAATGGCTGTTCGATGGCCTGGCCGATGCCGCGCCGCGTTGGCACGCGATCGCGCACCAGGTCTCACTGGGCAATTACATGCGCGAGAAGGACGGCGTGGTGCAGTCTTCCGATGACCAGTGGTCCGGCTATCTGTCCAGCCGCCGGCGCCTGCTTGATCACATCCAGAAGGTGGGCTTCGGCAACGTGGTGACCGCCTGTGGCGATGCGCACCGTCACTATGCCAGCGATCTGGTGCAGGACAACACCGATTCCGGGGTGATCTCCAGCGAGTTCCTGGCGACCTCGATCAGCTCGGGCGCCGACGGGCAGGGCGTGGATGCGTATGCAGAGAACCAGCTGCGGCACAGTCCGCACCTGAAGGCGACGACGGACACGCGCGGTTACGTGCTGTGTGATGTCACCCGCGATGCCTGGATCGGTGACATGAAGACCCTTGATACGGTCATGCGGCCGAACGGCACGCTGCAGAGCTGGAAGCGCTATGCAGTGGAGCACGGTCGACCGGGGTTGCAGGAGGACTGAGCCGGCTGTCCTGCCCTGTAGAGCCGGGCAAGCGCCCGGCTCTACGGAAGTACTCTCAGCCGTGTTCGAAGCGCAACGGTGCGGTGCCCATGGCGGGGTCGCTCGTACCAGGGCGGCCATCTTCGGCACGACCGGCCAGGCGTTGCTCGACGCCCTGCGAGCGCACGATCAGGTCGTACCAGCCTGCGGTCGGTGTCGGGTCCCAGGCCAGTACGGTTTCCGCGCCGGCCACCAGCTGGAGTTCCCGTGCAGGCATGTGGCCCGCGTAGGCGCCGCCCTGTACCTGGACCCTGCGCGCTGAAGGCGATGGATTGCGCAGCACCAGCCGCAGCTGGCCGTCCGCACGCTCCACCTGTGCATGCAGCGGCGCGAGCGTGCCATCGCCGCGATAGTGGCGATGGAATCCATTCGGCCCCAGCAGCCAGAGGTCGTAACGACCCTGTGCATCCAGCGGCCAACGATCCTGCAACGGGGCACCCGGTACCACGGTGTAACGGCGCGGGATGGCATCCAAGTGCAGGCGGTCGTAGACATGCAGCACGGCCGTGGCGCCATCGCTGGCCAGCTGCAGGGTGATGCCCTTGCCATCCATCGACGTGGCCTGCACCTGCGGCCGATAGGGCAGTGCCCGCGCCGGACGCACGCCCGGCTCCTGGCGGGCCGGATGCAGGCCATCGGGCAGCGCAGGCACGGTACGGCCGGGCAGGGCGGCGGCGCGCGCTGCGACGGCGGTGACATCCGGCAGCGCCTTGACGAAGGGGCGCGTGTCGCGCTGGGCGAAATCGAAGGCATTGCTGAGATCACCGCAGACCGCACGCCGCCACGGCGAGATGTCCGGCGCGGCCACGCCGAAGCGTCGCTCGATCAGACGCAGCACCGAGGTGTGGTCGTACACCTGCGAGTCGACCCAGCCGCCACGGCTCCACGGTGAAATCACATACAACGGGACGCGCGGGCCGAGCCCATAGGGGCGACCGCGCAGCTCAGCGGCATCGTATTTCCCGTCGCCCGGTGCCCGGTTGCGGTGGTATTCGCCCTCGGTGCTGACCGCCGACGCACCGGCCCAGCCATCGCCAAGCGGGGAGGGCGGTGCCGGTGGCGGCACATGGTCGAAGAAGCCATCGTTCTCATCGAACATCAACAGCAGGGCGGTGCGGCTCCAGACGTCCGGGTCGGCGGTCAGCGCATCCAGCACGCGTGCGGTATAGGCCGCCCCCTGCGCAGGGCTGGAGGGACCGGGGTGCTCGCTGCCGGCCGCATCGGCGATGATGAAACTGACCTGCGGCAGGCGGCCGCTGACCGCGTCCTCGCGCAGCTGCGCCAGGCCACGGGTGCTGACGCCGCGTGCACGCAACTCCGGGTCATGCCCCGGGTCGCCGCGGTGCGCCTGGCGGAAGGCCTCGAATCCGGCCAGCGGGTTGTCGGTGAAGTTGTCGGCCATGTCCTGGTAGATCTGCCAGGACACACCGGCCTGCTGCAGCCGCTCGACATAGCTGGTCCAGCGATACGACTCCGGATAGCCGCCCTGCTCGGGGAAATTGTCGTGCGAATTGGCGATCACCGGGCCGCCTGCGCGGGCCTGGGCATCGTTGTGGCCGGTCCACAGGAACACGCGGTTCGGGTTGGTGCCGGCCTGCATCGCGCAGTGGTAGGCATCGCAGAGGGTGAACGCATCGGCCAGGGCGAACTGGAACGGCATGTCGCTGCGCTGGAAGTAGCCCATCGAATGGTTCTGCTTGGCCTTGGGCCAGTGCGCCATGCGTCCGTGGTCCCACGCCTGCTGTGCGTCAGGCCAGGTGTGGGGCGTACCCTCCACCCGCATGTAGCCGAAGTGCGCAGCGGTATCCAACGGGAAAGGAGCGATCGCGCGTTGCCCGCTGGCATCGGGCTGCAGCCACAGGCTGCGTGGGCGGTCGCTGCCAGGCAGGGGCGATGCTGGGGCCACGAAGCGGTCGCCGAAACCACGAACGCCCGGCAGGGTGCCGAAGTAGTGGTCGAACGAACGGTTCTCCTGCATGAACACCACGATGTGCTGCAGGTCCTGCAGGCTGCGCGTGCGCGAAGCAGGGGCGATCGCTGCTGCCCGGGCGATGCTGGGCAGCAGCGGCGAAAGGCCGGCGGCGACGCCGGCCTGCAACAGTCGGCGTCGGCCGGTATCGGTCACAGGGTCACACTCACAAGTCCACGCGGAAGGAGATGCCGACGGTGCGCGGGGCGCCGATGAACGCGTTGTCGCGGCCGTCCACCCCTGCAAGATAGCGCTTGTCGGTCAGGTTGCTCACCACCAGGTTGGCGCCCATGCCCTTCAGGCGCGGCGACAGGCCCTGCAGGTCGAAGCCGATGTTGGCGTTGAACACGGTGGCCGAAGGCAGCTTGTTGACGTTGGCCGCATCCAGGTAGCGTTCGCCGAGGTAGCGACCGGACAGGCCGAAGTTCCAGTTCTCACCCTGCCAGTCGGCCGACACCACCAGGATCTGCTCGGGCTGGCCGATCACCTTGGCGCCGTCGACGATGCCCAGCTGCTTGTCGCGCGCGTCGTTGCCGCTGCCCAGGTACTTGGAGCGGTTGTAGGTGTAGGCGGCATTGATGCGCCAGCCATTGTCCCAGCCGTAGCCGAAGGCTGCTTCCAGGCCGTTGCTCTCCACGCCGCCGAAGTTCTCGTAGACGCCATCGGTCTCGCCGAGGTAGTCGATGCCGCTGACCAGACCGGCCGGCAGGTAGACGATGCGGTTGTCGAACTTGATGTTGTACAGGGTGACCGAGGCGGTCAGCGGCCAGCGGCTGATGCGCATGCCCAGTTCGATGTTGTCGGCGGTTTCCGGTTCGACGTTGCGGAAGCGCTGCGGATCGGTTTCACCCAGCACGCCGGAGGGGATCGCCGCGAAGTTCTGCGAGTAGCCGGCGAACAGCTCCATGCCCTCCACACCCGGGGCCCAGGTGAAGCCGGTGGACAGCAGCGGATCGGACTTCGAATCGGACTTCACATTCTCGGCGGCGCCGATCACCCGGCGACGCGACTGGTCGACGAAGAACTGCTTCACGCCGAGGCGCGCGCTGAACGGGCCGAAGCGGGCCACGTCCTCGACGTAGTACATCTGCTCATCGACCTTGTACTTGTCTTCGAACTGCACCCAGTAGGGCTGGTGGTCGAAGGCGATGTCCTGGCCGACGTTGAGCAGGCGGTGCCAGTCGCGGCGCACGGAACGGTCGAGTTTCTCCACCCACAGGCCACCGCGGATCGTATTGTCGATCGCGCCGAAAGTCTGCCGCCATTCAACATCGGCGGTGACGCCAATGCGATCGTTGTCGTAGTGGGAGTGGCGGTAGGACTGCGCGCCCTGCACATTGCCGGCGTAGCAGTTGGGGTCGTACTCCGCGCTGAAGCCGAGTCGCGGCGTGCAGTTGGCCAGACGCTGGGCGGAACTGCCATCGGGGTTCACGAAGTAGATCTGGCCACGATTGCTGCCGCCGTAGGCCGTCCTGCCGCCGAGGTATTCCGACTGCGGGCGACCGGCGCCATCGTCGCTGACATCGGCCAGGTACGGTGGCAGCCAGTCACCGCGGCCCTGCATGCGGTGACCGTAGGCGGCCATCGAGGCTTTAAAACCGTTGCCGCCATCAAAGGCCGCGCGCAGGTAGCCAAAGGTGTTCTCGCGCAGTGCGCGTGAACCGGAGCGGTAGTTCTGGTCCAGATACGGAATGCCGGTCAGGGTGCCAACCAGGCCGTCGCGGTCCGGATTGGTGGCGAAGCCCTTCGGTGAAACGCTGGTGTACTCCGGTTCGTCGGCATCGTTGTAGGACAGGTAGCCGGTCAAGGTCCAGCGGTCCAGTTCAGTGATGAACTTGCCGGCAATGTTGTCGTTGCTGGTGTGGCCGGTGCCATCGATCCAGTCATGCACGCGCGCCGACGATGCGCTGATCCACGCGCGGGTATGTCCACCCAGCAGGCCGGTGTCGTAGCGCACGTAGTACTTGCGCGCTTCGTTGTCACCGGCACCCACCACCATGCGCAGGCGCTGTTCCTGCAGTGGATCGCTGGTGAGGAAGTTCAGGGTGCCGCCCAGCGCCTCGTTCGAGCGCGAGGAGATATCGGCTGTGCCCTGGCTCACTTCCACCGTTTCCAGGTCGAGCGTGTCGATGTAGCGATTGGCCAGCGAGCCGCCGCCATAACCGGAACCGCCATTGGGCAGGCCGTCGATGGTGGTACCGATCTGCTGGGTATCGCGGTTGGTGACGAAGCCGCGCATGCTGATCTGCGTGCCCCAGACCGACGAGCCGGTGGCATCGGCTTCGCTGACGACCACGCCGGGCACTTCGTTGAGCGCGCCATTGACGCTGCTCAACACGGTCTGCCGGTTCAAGGTTTCCTGGCGCACCGAGGTCTTGGCATAGCTGGTGGCCTGGCCGATCACCTGCACCCGGTCCAGGGTCCGCGCGTCGGCGCTTCGCGTATCGGCGGCATCGCCCTGAGGTGCTTCAGCCAGGGCATCCAGTGCGGGAGCAATCAGCAGGGCAAGCAGCGAGATACGGGGAAAGCGCGCAATCGTTCGCATCGAAACCGGACCTTCAGGGGAGGAAA
>NZ_QAIJ01000294.1:43268-53239 GCF_003060985.1 Stenotrophomonas sp. HMWF023 | reverse complement strand
GGAGTGTGTTGTGTGACGGCCGGCAACACCGGCGGCGTCCCTCAGTATCGCGCGTCCTTCGGTTTCGGGTCGCGTGGCCAGTCCTTGGCCTTGCCGGCGAAGTCCGGGCGCGGCTGGTTGATGAAGTAGCTGGCGATATCCACCGCATCCTGGTCGGGCATCACCTGCTGGCCCAGTGGCGGTTCACGGGTCACCGCCGGCGGCATGTTGTGCTTGACGAAGCCTGCGGCCTTGTACAACCGCGCCATGCCGGCACCGATGTTGAAGCTGCGCTCGCCCCACAACGGCGGGAACGCAATATCGCCGCTGGCATCGCGCTGGCCTTCGCCGTTGTCGCCGTGGCAGGCAGCGCACTGCGCGGCATACAGCGCCTGCCCACGTATCGGGTCCGGCGTCAGCGTGCTGTCGATCGGCCCTTCGCTGGGCGCGGCCACGCGTGCACCCTCCGGTACCGGGCGGCTGAGCCACGCCATGTATTCCAGCATCGCGCGCATCTCCGGTGCATCCTTGGCCAGCGGCTTGCCGTTCATCGAACGCTGCAGGCAGCCATTGATGCGCTCGGCCAGACCGATTTCCCTGCCCGGGCGCGGCATGTAGCGCGGGTAGCTGCCGCCGCCGGTGTTGAAGTAGTGATTGCCGAACGGTCGCTTGCCCTCGGCCATGTGGCAGGAATTGCAGTTCAGATCGTTGCCGACGTTGTCCGGCAGCAGGCGTGCGGTCTCGTTGAGCAGGCGACGGCCGAACATCACCGCGTCGGCGTTGCCGAGGCTGGCGATCTCCTCGGCACTGGGTACGTGGTACTGGCCCACCACCTGGCCGTGGCCGTCGAGGATATCCAGGGTCCTTGCCACCTCCGCATCCAGACCCGGGTACAGGTGCTGGTACAGCAGCGTGCCGGCACCGGCCAGCAGCACCGCAACCACTGCGCTGGCGATCAGCGCTCTGGAACGCTTCTTCGAACGCCTCATTGCGCCGTCTCCTGCGGGACCACATGCACCGGCTTGTCACGCACTACCCGGCGCATGCGCGCCACGTCCAGTTCGCTGACCGCACTGGCCTGGTTGCCCCAGCTGTTGCGGATGAAGGTGAGGATGTCGGCGAGCTGCGCATTGGGCAGCTGCTCGAAGCCCGGCATGGTGAACGCCATCCGGTCATGCGGGGTGTGCGGCGTGCGTCCACCGATCAGGGTTACCTGCACCAGCGAGCTGGGATCGTCGGCGAACACGATGGAGTTGCCGGCCAGGGCAGGGTAGACCCGTGGCATGCCACGGCCATCTGCACGATGGCAGGCCTGGCAGTGTTCTGCGTAGGCCAGCGAACCGGCCACCCGGTAGTCGCCGCCGCGCAGTGCGGCGGTAGTGGTGTCGGTGCCCGGCGTCCACTGCGCGCTGCGGCCTTCGCGTGCTGGCAGCTGCTTCAGATAGCGCGCCATCGCCAGCAGATCGGCGTCGGACAGGTACTGCGTGCTGTGCTCGACCACATCGGCCATGCCGCCGAAGGCCGCGGAACGATCGGTGCGGCCGGAACGCAGGAACTCGACGATCTCGGCTTCGCTCCAACTGGCGAGGCCTGTTGCTTCGTTGCGCAGGTTCTTCGCATACCAGCCTTCCAGCACCGAGCCGGACAGGAACTGGCGGCTGCCTTCATCGGCCATCGCTTTTTCCTGGAAGGCCAGCCCGCGCGGGGTATGGCAGGCGCCGCAGTGGGCCAGGCCTTCAACCAGTTCGGCGCCGCGTTGCTGGCCGGCATCCAGGGTTGGATCCGCGGTGAAGCTGCGCGGGCGTGCGAACAGCAGCTGCCACCAGGCAAGCGGCCAGCGCATGTTGGCCGGCCATGGAATGGTGCTGTCGGCGTTGTCCTGCCGGACCGGCTGCACCGCGCCCATGAAGTAGGCATACAGTGCCTTGATCTCGGCATCGCTGGCGATCACGTACGAGGCGTAGGGCATTGCCGGATACAGCGGCTGGCCGTCATGGCGGATGCCACGCCGCACCGCGCGCTCGAAATCCGCATAGTCGTACGCGCCGATACCGGTATCGGGGTCCGGGGTGATGTTGGTCGAGTACAGCGTGCCCATCGGCGTCTGCATGCCAAGCCCACCGGCGAACGGTCTGCCACCGGGGGCGGTATGGCAGGCGGCGCAGTCGGCGGCACGCGACAGATACCGGCCCTGCTCGATCAGGGTCGGGTCGTGGATATCGACCTCGGCCTGTTGCCGTGGGGCGAACCAGTACGGTGTGCTGCGGGCGATGCCGTAGGCGGCGGCCAATGTGGCGGCCAGGGCAATGGCGAGCTTGAACGAGGTGCGCATGCTGGCACTGTGGCCATTCGTGGGATGGCGTTCATTGATCCGGATCAATGCTCTGGCCGGTCGCGACATTGTGACAAGCTGAATCGATCCTGCGCTGTCATCAACCCGTCATCCAGCTGCGATAGATGGCATCGGACGTGACCGCTAACCTGCCACGCTGTCGCACTTTTCCCCTGACTGCCCATGAAGCGCCTGCTGCTGCTTTTGCTGGCGTGCGCCGGCCTGTGGCTGGCTGCATGCTCTTCTTCGATGACCGCCTCGTCCACCTCGCTCAGCGACCGCCTGATCGCGCCCGGTGGCGTTTCGACCCTGCTTGATCAGCCGCGTATCGCAGCAGCCGTGGCTGGGTTGCCGAACCGGCATGGTTTCGCCGCGGGCCGTGATGGCGTGCCGATCTTCTGGCGTGCTTTCGATCCAGGCGACTATGGTGCGCGCTACCACTACTTGCCGCAGCAGCACCAGAATGGCCTGCCGCTGGATACCGGGTTGAGCCTGGCGGTACCGCAACCGTTCCGCGCGCAGGTGCCGCGCGGCACCGTGGTGCTGCTGCACGGCTGGATGATGAACGGTGATTCGATGCTGCCGTGGTCGCTGCAGCTGGCCGAGTCGGGCTACCGCGTGGTCACCCTGGACCTGCGCAACCATGGGCAGTCCGGCGCGGGTCCCTCCGGCTACGGCACCTATGAATCGGACGATGTGGTGGATGTCATCGCCGAACTACGCGCGCGTGGTGAAATGACCGGCCCGCTGTACCTGTTCGGTGTTTCCTACGGTGCTGCCACCGCACTGTTCACAGCCGACAAGCTGGGTGACCAGGTGGCAGGCGTGGTGGCGATGGAATCGTTCGCCAATGCCGGCGTAGCGATCCGCACCATGATTCCGCATCTGATGGCGCTGCAGCCGGAAGGCTTGAAGGCACAGGCCATCGCCTCGTATGCACGCTGGCGCTACGGCAGCCAGGACATCAACCAGGTGGTGGCCGCCGCCAGCCGCCGTATCGACGTGGACCTGGACAAGGTGGATGTTGCCCGCGCGCTGGCCGATACCCGTGCCTGCGTACTGCTGCTGCACGGGCAGGGCGACCAGCACATTCCGGTCAGCCAGGGGCGTGCACTGGCGCAGGCCAACCCGCGTGCGCACTACATCGAGATGCGCGGCGAAGATCACATCACCCTGCCGTTGCGGTTGGACCTGCTGGCCGGCGTGGTGGATGACTGGATGGCGCGCGACGAGCACCACCCGAAGTCCGCGTGCCCAGCGCCGCAGTTGCCGGCCCAGGCCGAGTGGCTGGTGCACGGCGTCGATGCACCGGCAAAGACCCCAGCGCGCAGCTGAGCCTTCAGGGCAGGCGGCGCGCCAGTGAACGCGCCGATGCCGCCACGCCCAGCAGCATCGCTGCCACGCACAGGAAGGCAAAGCCCAGGCTGGTGGCATGGGCGAGCGCGCCGATCGCTGCGGGGCCTGCAAGGATGCCGGCATAGCCCAGCGTGGTGACTGCGGTGATCGCAATGCTCTCCGGCATCGCGCGCTGCTGGCCGGCCATCGAGAACAGGGCGGGCACGATGTTGGCGCAGCCCAGGCCCACCAGCACGTAGCCAACCAGCGCCATCGCGAAGGAGGGCACCAGTGTGGCCAGCGCGAAACCGGCCGCCGCGGTGATGCCGCCAATGACGATGGTGCGGGTGCGGCCAAGGCGCTCGACGATGCCGTCGCCGAACAGGCGCATCGCGGTCATCGCCAGCGTGAACACGGCAAAGCCGGCACCGGCCTGGTCGCGCGGCACCTGTCGCACTTCGGCCAGGAACACCGCACTCCAGTCGAGCATCGAGCCCTCGGCCAGGAACACCACGAAGGCGAGCACGCTGATGAACAGCACGACGCCATGCGGCACGGCCAGCATCGGGCCGTCATGCAGGATGCGTTGCGGGCGCCAGTGTGGTGCCGACAGCAGGGCCACCAGCAGCATTACCGCCACGGCGGCCAACGACGCCAGCCATAGTGGCGCGCCAAGAACCAGCAGGCCGGTCATGCAGCCGGCGCCGACGAAGCCGCCGATGCTGTAGAACGCGTGGAAGCCGGACATCATCGGGCGGCCCGCATCGCGCTCGACGGCCACCGCCTGCATGTTCATCGTGCAGTCCATCGCGCCCACACCCGCACCGAACACGAACAGCGTCGCACCCAGTGCCAGCGGCGTGGGGGCGAGCGTCAGCAGCGGCAGTGCGAGCAGAATCAAGGCCGTGGTGACGACCATCAAGCGGCGCGAGCCCAGGCGCGCGGTCAATGCACCTGCCAGCGGCATCGCCAGCAATGAGCCCAGCCCCAGGCACAGCAGCAGCCCGCCGAGGCTGGCATCGGACAGCCCGGCCTTGGCCTTGGCGTAGGGCACCATCGGTGCCCAGGCAGCGGTGGCAAAGCCGGGGATGAAGAACGCAGCGCGCGTCGCGTGCTGCTGGGCGTGGGGAGAAGAAGGCGTCATGCGCGAGGAAGGCTCCAGAGGATCGCCTTCATGAAAACGTTTTCAGAATCCTTGAGCAAGTGCCATCAATGACATCGAATGTCGAATACGAATGCATTGGTCCGGATGCGTCACCAGTGATTAACGCCATCAGTGGAGAGTAGCCCGACGGTCGGCATTCCGCCCGGCCGCTGCCGGAGATCAGCGCATGAGCACCACACCGACCATCCTCCTCGTCCATGGCTTCTGGGGCGGGGCCGCGCACTGGGCCAAGGTGATCCTGGAACTGCACCGCAAGGGCCACGACCAGGTGAAGGCGGTCGAACTGCCGCTGACCTCGTTGGTCAACGACGCCGAGCGGACGCGCCGGATGATCCGCCAGATCGATGGCCCGGTCGTGCTGGTCGGGCACTCGTATGGTGGCGCGGTGATCACTGAAGCCGGCAACCAGCCCAACGTGCAGGGCCTGGTCTACATCGCTGCATTTGCGCCGGACAGTGGGGAGAGCCCCGGTGGCATTACCCAGCAGCACCTGCCCGAAGCGGCACCGAACCTCGCGCCGGACAGCGATGGCTATCTGTGGCTGCGTGCCGACAAGTTCCATGAGAGTTTCTGCCAGGACCTCAGCGCCGACGAAGGCTGGGTGATGGCGGTGACCCAGAAGGCGCCGCTGGCCAGCACCTTCGGCGATGCGATCAGCGATCCGGCGTGGAAGCACAAGCCGAGCTGGTACCAGCTTTCCAGCCAGGACCGGATGATCTCGCCACAGAACCAGAAGGCCATGGCCGAACGCATGCAGCCCAAGCGCCTGCTGCAGCTGGAAGCGAGCCATGCCTCGCTGGCCTCGCATCCGGCCGAGGTGGCAGCACTGATCCTGGAGGCCGTGGCGGCCGTCGACGGCTGACCATCGCCACGGGGCAGCGCCTGCTCAGGCCCGGGCGCCACCCACGACAGCGGGGGCGCAGGAGAGTAAACTCCTGCGCCTGCGGCCCTTGGCCGCCCTTTCCCCCTTCCCCTCGAGCCGCCGCCAGAGGATCCCACCCCTTCGTGGAGGTCCCGTCGTGTCGTCTGTGCCTGTTCGTTTTTCCGTGCTGTCCCTGCGTCGTCGCCCGTTGGCGAACGCCCTTGCCCATGGTCTTCTGCTGACCTCGCTGGCCGCTGCCGGCACCACCTCGGCGCAATCGGCGCCGGTTGAAGAAGAGGGCAAGACGCCCTCGCAGACGCTGCAGACCGTACAGGTCACCGCCAACCAGCTGGGCACCATCACCGAAGGCAGCGGCGCCTACACGCCGGGCACCATCGCCACCGCCACCCGCCTGGTACTGACCCCGCGGCAGACCCCGCAGACCATCAGCGTGATCACCCGTGCGCAGATGGACGACTTCGGCCTGGACGGCATCGATGACGTGATGCGGGTGACCCCGGGCATCAGCATCGTCACCTATGACAGTGAGCGCACCGAGTACTACGCACGTGGTTTTGCCGTGCAGAACTTCCAGTACGACGGTATTCCGATGTCGCGCGACTCGGCCTACTCGGCCGGCAATACGCTCAGCGATACCGCGATCTACGACCGCATCGAAGTGCTCAAGGGCGCGACCGGCCTGCTGACCGGCATGGGCGATCCCGGTGCGACCATCAACCTGGTGCGCAAGAAGCCGGGCAAGGAATTTGCCGGCAGTGCGACGCTCGGTGTCGGCCGCTGGGATGACTACCGCGCCGAAGTCGATGTCGGCGGCCCGTTGACTGCCGATGGCCGCGTGCGTGGGCGTGCGGTAGGCGCCTGGCAGGACAAGCATTCCAATCTGGACTTCTACCAGCGCACCAGCAAGGTCGGCTACGCCGTGCTGGAAGCTGATCTGGGCGAACGCACGCTGCTGACGGTCGGTGGCGACGTGCTGGAGAGCGACCCCAAGGGTTCGACCTGGGGCGGCATCCCGTTGCTGGACAGCCAGGGCAACTTCAATGACATGCCGCGCTCGTTCAACAACGGCACTCGTTGGAGCGGCTGGCGCCAGTACGTGCGCACCGGCTTTGCCACGCTGGAACATACGTTCGACAACGACTGGGTGGCCAAGCTGCAGCTCAACCACCAGGTCAACGGCTACGACGCAGCGCTGGCGGGTGCGGCCGGTGGCAATCCCGATCCGGTCACCGGCGAGGGCGTCTCGCTGTGGCTGGGCAAGTACGTCGGCAAGACCGTCAGCAACGCTGCCGACTTCTATCTGAGCGGCAACTTCGGCCTGTTCGGCCGTCAGCATGAACTGGTGGTCGGCGGCAGTGCGTCGCGCAAGCGCTGGACCAACACCGGTTATTCGCCGCAGCCCGGATACCCGACCGCCGTTGCCGATTACAACAGCTGGAAGGGCGACATCCCGGAGCCGGAATGGCAGCGCGGTTATGGCAACAACGAGGTGACCCGCGAGAACGGCCTGTACGTGGTCGGCCGCTTCGACATCGCCGACCCGTTGAAGGTGATCGTCGGCAGCCGTCTGGCCAGCTACCGTTCGCCGCAGACGCGCGAGACCGGCGTGTTCGTGCCGTATGCCGGCGTGGTCTACGACCTCGGCGAGCATTACTCGGTCTACGCCAGCTACAGCACGATCTTCAAGCCGCAGGGTGAGCGCGACGAACAGGGCAAGGCACTGGATCCGCTGGAAGGCCGCAGCTATGAAATGGGTCTGAAGGCGGAGTTCCTCGACGGCCGCTTCAATGCCAGCGCGGCACTGTTCCAGCTCGACCAGGATAATTTCGCCCAGCCGACAGGCGGCAAAACGCCCAACGGAGAGGACGCCTATCGCGCATTGATGGGCGTACGCACCAAGGGCTACGAACTGGAGATGTCCGGGCAGTTGGCCGAGGGCTGGCAGGTGCAGGGTGGCTTTGCGCACAAGATCGCCCGCCAGGCCGGCAGCAAGGTGACCACGCTGGAGCCGGAAAACCAGTTCAGCCTGCACACCAGCTACCGCCTGCGCGGCGACTGGCGGGGCCTGACCGTCGGTGGCGGTGCGCGCTGGCAGGATTCCACGTTCGGCAACATCACCAACCCGGCCAGTGGTGCGTCGGTGGTACATCGCACCCAGCCGTACTGGCTGCTGGATGCCATGGCGCGCTACCAGTTCAACGATCGCCTGTCGGCCACCGTCAACGTCAACAACCTGCTCGACAAGCGCTATTACACGATCTTCAGCTGGTACAGCACCTACACCTGGGGCGAGCCGCGCAACGTGCGGCTGGCGGTGACGTACAAGTTCTGATCGCGTAGCGGCATGACACGCCCGCGATGCTGGACGGCATCGCGGGCGTGTTGGTTACAGCGGCAGGTCGAACACCAGCACTTCGGCGTCGTTGCCGTTTTCCAGGGTCAGCTGTGCCTCGTCGCTGACCTGCAGGGCGTCACCCGCTTCCAGGGTGATACCGTTGACCTGCAGCTGGCCACGTGCCACCTGCACATACGCGCCGCGGCCGGCAGCCAGGGCGTGATGCAGCTTCTGCTCGCCATCGAGGATGGTGGCGAAGATGCGCGCATCCTGATGGATGTGCAGTGAGCCATCGGCGCCATCCGGCGAGGCGATCAGGCGCAGCTGGCCGCGCTTGCTCTCCGGCGTGAAGTGGGTCTCCTCATACGACGGCGTGATGTTCTCGGTCTGCGGGAAGATCCAGATCTGCAGGAAATGCACCGGATCGGTGGCCGAATGGTTGAACTCGCTGTGGCTGACGCCGCTGCCGGCGCTCATGCGCTGCACGTCGCCGTAGCGCAGCACCGAACCGGTGCCCATCGAGTCCTTGTGTTCCAGAGCGCCGCCCAGCACGTAGGAGACGATTTCCATGTTGCTGTGGCTGTGGGTGCCGAAACCCTGGCCGCCGATCACCTTGTCTTCGTTGATGACCCGCAGCGGGCCGAAGCTCACATAGCGGGGGTCGTAGTAGTTGGCGAACGAGAAGGTGTGGCGCGAGGACAGCCAGCCATGCTCGGCCAGGCCACGGGTAGCGCTCTTGCGGATCTGCAGCATGATGGAATCTCCTTGTTCGATGGTTTCGATGGGGTGGGGTGGGCTGGTAGCCACTGTGTTTCCCCGTTGAAGAAAAGTATCCGCTTGCACCTTGGGTTTGAAAAACGGATAGTTTTGACAGCCATCATCGAAAATTTCGAATGCTCAAGCTCAGCCTCGATGCCCTGCAGATCCTGGACGCCATCGACCGCCGAGGCTCATTTGCCGGCGCCGGCAAGGCCCTGCACAAGGTGCCCTCGACCATTTCCTACACCGTGGCCAAGCTGGAAGAGGACCTTGGGGTGCAGCTGTTCGACCGGATCGGCCCGCGGGCGGAGCCGACCGAAGCCGGGCGCGCGTTGCTGGAGGAGGGCAGGCACCTGCTGCGTGCGGCCCGGGAGCTCGAGCTGCGGGTACGGCGGGTAGCCTCGGGCTGGGAGGCTGAATTGACCTTGGTGGTCGATTCCGTGTTCCCGACCTGGCTGCTGGGGCCGGATATCGCTGCATTCCGTGAGGTGGCGGCGCCGACCCGATTGCGCCTGTTCGGCGAGGCGTTGTCCGGCACCTGGGAAGCGCTGCTGGACCGGCGTGCCGACCTGCTGGTGGGGGCGCCGGGCGAGGGCCCCAGTGGCGGGGGCTATGTGGTCGAACCGCTGGGCAGCGTTGGTTTCGTGTTTGCGGTGGCGCCGGGGCATCCGTTGGCGACGGTGCCGGGTGTGCTGGGCCGCGAGCAGTTGGCGCCGTATTGCGCGATCGCGGTATCCGATTCGGCACGGCGGCTGCTGCCACGAACAGTGGGCCTGTTGATGGGCCAGGAGACGTTGACCGTGCCGGACATGGCCAGCAAGTTGAAGCTGCAGTGCCAGGGGCTGGGATTCGGCTTCCTGCCCGAGCCGTGTGCGCGGGCTGCGGTGGCACGTGGCCAGCTGGTGATCCGCGAGGTCGAGGAGCACAAGCCGGAGGAGACCTTCTGGCTTGCCTGGCGCACCGGCGAAGATGGCGCGGCCCTGCGCTGGTGGCGCGAGCGCCTGCGACGGCCGGAGCTGCTGGCGCAGTGGTGGCAGACGATGGCAGAGGGATAGGGTTCGGCAGGGCTGCGCCCTGCACCTGCCGAATCGACGGCAACGGCAACAGCAACGGCAACAGCCAAAGCCAAAGCCAAAGCCAAAGCCAAAGCAACAGCGGGCATTCCGTGGGATGGCGGGGTGGG
>NZ_QAIJ01000294.1:43048-43245 GCF_003060985.1 Stenotrophomonas sp. HMWF023 | reverse complement strand
CCCCGCCTTCGACAGATCTCCGCAATCTGTCGGCATGGCATGGCCTGCTCTTGGTGGGTGTCGACCTTGGTCGACACGTAGATCCACGCCATGCGTGGATGCTCTTCGATCAATTGTCGAAGTATTCGAATTTGATGGAGTCATCCACGCATGGCGTGGATCTACCAGATCGCGGGAAACTGTCAGAGGTGGGGCGG
>NZ_QAIJ01000294.1:40655-43031 GCF_003060985.1 Stenotrophomonas sp. HMWF023 | reverse complement strand
GGGTAGGCAGGACCGTTGGCGCCATGGATGGCGCCATCGAGCTCCCATGGATGGGTTTACGGCGTGTCCTGCCTACCCATACCGCCCCGCCACCCACGGAATGCCAGCTTCTGCAGTTGCTGTTGCCTCTGCAGGTGCAGGGCGCAGCCCTGCCAAAAAACACAAAAAAAAACAGCAGGCCGGGGCCTGCTGTTTCGGTGTAATGGTGCGCCCGGAGAGATTCGAACTCCCGACCGCCTGGTTCGTAGCCAGGTACTCTATCCAACTGAGCTACGGGCGCCAATTACATAAACTTGTTGTGTTGATCGTGTGTGGTGCGCCCGGAGAGATTCGAACTCCCGACCGCCTGGTTCGTAGCCAGGTACTCTATCCAACTGAGCTACGGGCGCGCGGTACACAATCAACTTACTGCCATATTTTACTGCACTTCCAGCGGCGGATGCTGAAGGTCTGTCGAGTGGTGCGCCCGGAGAGATTCGAACTCCCGACCGCCTGGTTCGTAGCCAGGTACTCTATCCAACTGAGCTACGGGCGCCCTGCGACAGGAGCGGAATTATGCGGATGTCGGCGCGAGTCGTCAACGCTTTTGTGAAAATTTTCACCCAACTGAATGAAAAACGCCCCTGCGACAGCCTCCGGGTGTTTCATCCACGCGAAGTGGTCGGCTCGCGTACCCAGCTCCTGCGCAGAAAGCACGCGCAGCTGTGAGGCGACATTCGGCAGTTTCGCCAATAGCGCCTGCATTGAGCCGATAGGCGCCAGCCAATCGTTTTCCATCAGCACCGCCTGCGCACTGCCATGCACACGCGCCATCTGCGCGTCCAGATCCTCGTCCATGCCGACGGCGGCGTAGTGATTGTTCAGCCCTACGCGCGCCCAGTCGGCGATCAATCCACGTGCTTCGGTGCCGCCGAAGCCCAGCCGGCGCCCGTGCAGCACGCCCTGACGCCGTGCGATCCATGGCAGGAAGCGATAGATCAGCGGCAGCAACCAGCCGCGTGGTGGCGGGAACGTGCGCCAGAACGGTGTGCCGCTGGCGGCCAGCCACAATCGATCGAATGCCTGTGGCTGGCGCCCGGCATGCACGCAGGCCAGCTGACCGCCCAGGCTGTGACCACCGATGATCCAGGGCAGCACGTCCTGCCCAGCATCGGCATTGGCGAGCAGGGCCTGGCTGGCCGGCAGGTCGTGGTCGAGAATCTGTTTGTAGCCCCAATCCTGGGTGCGTGACGGGCGCAACGAACTGCTGCCATTGCCACGCCATTCGTGCAGGTAAACCGCCACGCCCCTAGTTGCCAGTGCCTGCGCAAGCGGCAGGTAATGGCGTGCGGCCACGCCCAACGCCGGCAGCCACAGCAGCCGTGCCAGCGGCTGTGCAGGTACGCAGGCGATGACCTCGTAACGGTGGCCATCGCCGCTGTCCACGGCGAGTGCGCGTGGCGAATCGCTCATGCGTGCGGTGCCGCGCCGAAATGATCCAGCACCAGCACCTCGCTGCGGCCAGGCGCGTAGCCCTGCTGCAGCCCGCGCGCCACGTAATCGATGCCGGCTTCGCAGGCATTGGCCAGGCTCAGCCCGTTGCACAGCTGCGCGGCGATGGCAGAGGCCAGCGTGCAGCCCGTGCCGTGCGCATCCAATGGCAGGCGGGCATGGATGAACTCTTCGCTGCTGACACCATCGAAGTAACGGTCGACCACGCGGTTGCCTTCGTGCAGGTGACCGCCCTTCAGCAGCACCGCACCGGCGCCCAGATCAAGGAGTGAGGCGGCGGCCTGCTCTGCGTCGTTGCCATTGGCGATGCTGCGGCCCACCAGCAGCTCCGCTTCCGGTGCATTGGGGGTGACCAGGGTGGCCAGTGGCAGCAGCCGTTCGCGCATTGCCTGCAGTGCGCTGTCCTCCAGCAGGCGAGCGCCGCTGGTGGCCACCATCACCGGGTCCAGCACCACATGCGGTGGTCGATGACGTTCCAATGCATCGGCCACGGCGTGGATTACCTCGGCGTTGGCCAGCATGCCCAGCTTCACTGCGTGGATGTCGAAGTCGTCGAAGCAGGCCTCGATCTGCGCGCGCAGGAAGTCGACTGGCGGCACGTGCACGGCGCTGACGCCGCGGGTGTTCTGCGCGGTCAGTGCGGCGATCACCGACAGGCCGTGCACACGATGCGCGGCGAAGGCCTTCAGGTCGGCCTGGATGCCGGCGCCGCCGCCGGAATCGGAGCCGGCGATGGTCAGGGCGGAAACGGGGGTGGTCGGGCTCATGCGGTGATTGTGCCGTGCTGCCCAGTGTGGGGGTAGTGCCGGCCGGGCGGCGCCCGGCACCCGCAGAAGCCGGGGCAACAGCAACAGCGGCTCTGGATTTCTGCGGCGGAGGCGGGGC
>NZ_QAIJ01000294.1:36504-40645 GCF_003060985.1 Stenotrophomonas sp. HMWF023 | reverse complement strand
GTGTCGGATTGCGGGGACGCCGCAAGTACGTCCTTGTAGGCTTGGCCGCGCCATCCATGGCGCGGACACCCCGCAATCCGACACCGCCCCGCCTTCGACAGCGTCCCGATGACGGTCAGTAGATCCACGCCATGCGTGGATATCGCGGAAATGATCGGATGGACAACGTAGATCCATGCCATGCGTGGGTGACGCCATGCTCAGTGCCGCCAGCGTGCCCACTGCTGGTAGAACACATAGCCCAGGCCGGTCAGTCCGGTCAGCAGGGCAGGGGCGAGCAGGGCGTCGTACTGCCAGCGCACGAACAGCCAGGCGCCGATGACGCCGCCCGCGAGGAAGCCGCTGATGATCAGGCCGCTCAGGGTCAGGCGTCGTATCTGCAGCGGCAGTCCGCGCAGCAGGTGGCCGAGGCCGATGCCAAGGTCGGTGAACATGCCGCTGAGATGGGTGGTGCGTACGACGGCACCACTGAAGGTAGTGGCCATCGCGTTCTGCAGTCCGCAGGCCATCGCGGCCGCCAGTGCGCCCCAGATCTGATGCTGCTTGAACAGCGGAATGGCCGCCAGCAGCAACAGCGACTCCAGCGCCAGCGCTACGCCGTAGCGGCGGCCCAGCTGCAGTGCGCTGTCCTGGATCAGCAGTCCGCTGACCATCGCGCCCAGTGAAAACGCGATCAGCAGACCCCACAGGTGACCGACCTCGCGCCAATCACCCTGCGCCAACGCCATACCGAGCTGGCTGGTGCTGCCGGTCATGTGGCTGACCGCCTGGTGTTCAAAACCCAGGAAGCCGACCACATTGACCATGCCGGCCACGCACGACAGCGCGACCGCGCCGATCCAGACCCAGGTGGGCAGGCGGATTCCCATGGCAGGCCCTCAGGGCCCGCCGAAGCCGCCGTTGAACTGCAGCTCGTTGAAGGTGCCGCTGGCCGGATCGAAGACCGCGCCCCAGAACTGCGCGCCACCATCGCAGACCCGCACCGCTTCGCGGGCGGGTCGCAGACTGTTGTCTTCAGGCAGGTGGAACGCGTTGATGTAGATCACCTGCTTTCCGTCCAGTTCGATGCCCACGTACTGGCGATCGAAATCCATGACATGCGGCACCTGCGTTTCCAGCGATGCCAGCTTCGCTTCCAGCTGGTCCACCTGCTGCCGGCTCGGTGCCCAGTAGCCGCTGACCCGCCCGGCCTCGCGGCCGGGGCTGGGTCGCGAGCAGGTGTCGAGCACCTGCGCGGCGATGATCGGGCGGGTGACCACCCAGGACTGGCCACTGCGTTCGGTGGTCGGCACGCTGGCCGGTCCCTGCGTGGTCGCGCAGGCACCGAGCAGCGTGGTGATGGCGACCGCCATCGATGGCAGCAGCAGACGGGTGCAACGGTTCACAACACCTCCGACGCGTAATCGGCCAGCCGCGAGCGTTCACCGCGACGCAGGGTGATGTGCGCGCTGTGCGGCCAGTTCTTGAAGCGGTCCACCGCATAGGTCAGGCCCGACGTGGTCTCGGTCAGGTACGGGGTATCGATCTGTTCGACATTTCCCAGGCAGACGATCTTGGTGCCGGGGCCGGCACGGGTGATCAACGTCTTCATCTGCTTGGGCGTCAGGTTCTGCGCCTCGTCCAGGATCAGGTAACGCGACAGGAACGTACGGCCGCGCATGAAGTTCATCGAACGGATCTTGATGCGGCTGGCGAGCAGGTCGTTGGTCGCCTGGCGGCCCCAGGTGCCGCCTTCCTGGTTGTGCGTCAGCACTTCCAGGTTGTCGGTCAACGCGCCCATCCACGGCGTCATCTTCTCTTCCTCGGTGCCGGGCAGGAAGCCGATGTCCTCGCCGACGCTGACCGTGGCGCGGGTCATGATGATCTCGCGGTAGCGCTGCTGGTCCATCGTCTGCGCCAGGCCGGCGGCCAGCGCCAGCAGGGTCTTGCCGGTGCCGGCGGTGCCGAGCAGGGTGACGAAGTCGATTTCCGGGTCCATCAATGCGTTGAGCGCGAAGTTCTGCTCGCGGTTGCGCGCGCTGATGCCCCACACGGCATGGCTGCCGTGGCGGAAGTCATCGACAAGGGACAGCACCACCTTGCCATCGCCGACGATCTTGCTGACACGCAGTTCGACTTCGTCTTCGCCCGGCAGGTAGACGTACTGGTTCGGGTACCACTCTTCGCCGTCCTGGGCGAGGACTTCGTAGTGGGTGCGGCCCTTGTCACTCCAGCTGCGCAGATCGTCGCCGTGGCGCTTCCAGAAATCTTCCGGCAGCTCGGTGGCGCCGGTGTAGAGCAGGCTGAAATCGTCCAGTGCACGGTCGTTCTCGTAGTCTTCCGAAACGATGCCGGCGATGGCCGCCTTGATCCGCAGGTTGATGTCCTTGGAGACGAACACCACCGGAATTTCCGGCGTTTCTTCCTTCAGCGCCAGGATCGCGCCGAGGATGGCGTTGTCCGGGATGACCTTGCCAAAACTCTTGCCCGCATCGAAATGGCTGGTCTGGAAGCGCAGCAGGCCAACGCTCTGCTTGCCGCGCAGCTGCAGGCCCTGCGGCCGCTGCAGCGGAATGCCCTCGGCCAGGTTGTCCAGGCCCGAAGCCTGCACCAGCTCGTTGAGGAAGCGGCTGACCTGGCGCGCATTGCGGCTCGCTTCGGTCATGCCCTTCTTGCCGTTGTCCAGCTCCTCGATCACCTGCATGGGCAGGTAGACATCGTGCTCCTCGAATTTGAACAGCGCGGTGGGATCGTGCATCAGCACGTTGGTATCCAGCACGTAGATGCGCTTGCCTCGGGTCATCATCGGTTCCTGGTTACGGACAGGGAAAAACCACCACGACCTGCTGCAGGGCAGGGTGGTGGCGGACAAAGTGGGCGATGGGACTCACTTGGAGGGATGGGCCTTCAGTTCGGCAAGCACGGCGTCGGCATGGCCGGCGACCTTGACCTTGCGCCATGACTGCACGATGCGGCTGTCGGGGGAAATCAGGAAGGTGCTGCGCTCGATGCCACGTACCTGTTTGCCGTACATGTTCTTCATCTTGATGACGTCGAAGGCGGTGCACAGCGCTTCGTCGGCATCACTGACCAGCGGGAACGCGAAGCCCTGCTTGGCACAGAAGTTGTCGTGGGACTTCACCGAGTCGCGGGAGACGCCAAGCACGACCGCACCCGCCTTCCTGAAGTCGGGCAGCAGTGCGTTGAAGTCGATGCCCTCGGTGGTGCAGCCCGGGGTGCTGTCCTTGGGGTAGAAGTACAGCACCAGCCACTGGCCGGCGTAATCGCCGAGGGTGGCCTGGGCGCCGCCGGACAGCGCCAGCGGCAGGGAGAGGGTGGTGCTGTCCAGGGTATCGCCGTTGTTCATGAGGTCCTTCTGTCGAGCCTGGGTTCTTTCTACGACAATTGCATGAAACGCCACGCGCCCGTGAGGAGCGCGCGAAAAATTCAGGGTTTCAATCAGAACTTCATCGGGTCCATGATCGCGTCCAGGTTCAAGTGGTCGCAGAACTCGAGGAAATCGTCGCGCAGGGCAGCGATGTGCATGTTGGCCGGCACGCCGATGGTGACCTGTGCGCTGAACATTTCCGCGCCGGTCTGCATGGCGCGGTAGCGCGTGCTCTGCAGGGTCTCGATGGTGATGCCCTGGCGATCAAAGAAATCGGCCAGCTGGAACAGGATGCCCGGCTTGTCGGCGGCGATCACCTCGACGATGTACGGCAGCAGGTTGGACTGCGCCTGCTTGGCTTCGGTGCGATACCAGACCAGTTTCAGGCCTTCCTCGCGCTCGAGCCGGGTCAGCATCGCTTCCAGCTTGGCGACCGAATCCCAGGAGCCGGTGGCCAGTGCGGTCACCGAGACATCGCGGCCCACGGTGGCCAGACGTGCATCCACCAGATTGCACCCGCTGTCGGCGATGCGGCGGGTGACGGACAACAGGGGGGACTCCGGATGCGTCGTATAGGCGTTGATCAGGAGGTGGTTTTCGCTCGGCGCTGGGCGCGGGGTGGTGTCGGTCAAGGCGATTCCGGGTAATGCATGCGTTAGTCTGAATGCCCGCCAGAGGCGGGGATCCACCGGTGTCCAGCATACTTGCCCGTGCTTTCGCGCCGCAAGTAACATTCAGATCGCCCCCGGCCTTTCGTGGCGGGCGTTTTCCCTC
>NZ_QAIJ01000294.1:6657-36494 GCF_003060985.1 Stenotrophomonas sp. HMWF023 | reverse complement strand
CGTCCTTGTCCCTTTCCGGCCTCATCACCGCGCTGGCGACCCCCTTCCGGGCCGACGGTGCACTCGACCCCGACGGTTGGCAGCGCCTGCTGCACCTGCAGCTGGAGGGCGGCGTCCAAGGCGTTGTCGTTGCCGGCTCCACCGGCGAGGCAGCCACCCTGTCCGATGCGGAGTACGACCAGCTGCTGGCCAGCGCGGTCGAACGCATCGCCGGCCGCGTTCCGGTCCTGGCCGGCACCGGTCTGTCCGGCACCGCCAAGACCATCGAGCAGACCCGCCGCGCCGCCGCGCTCGGCGCCACCCACGCGCTGGTGGTCACCCCGCCGTACGTGCGGCCGACCCAGGCTGGCCTGATCGCGCATTACCGCGCGGTCGCCGACCAGGCGGGGTTGCCGGTGGTGCTGTACAACGTGCCCGGCCGTACCGGTTGCGACATGCTGCCGGAGACCGTGGCCGAGCTCGCCAGCCATCCGAACATCGTCGGCATCAAGGAAGCGGTGGGTGATACCGGCCGCGTGCGCGCGCTGCTGGAGCTGCGCAGCACGACCTTCGCCGTGCTCACCGGCGATGACGGCACTGCCGCACGTTCGATCCAGGCCGGCATGGACGGCCTGATCTCGGTTGGCTCCAACGTGCTGCCCGGCGCCTACCGCCGGATGTGCGACCTGGCCGCTGCCCATGACCATGAAGCCGTCGAATCCTGGGATGCGCGCCTGCAGCCGTTCCATGACTTCTGCGGTGTCGAATCCAACCCGATTCCGGTCAAGGCGCTGTTGCGTCGGATCGGCATCGGTCACGATCTGCGCCTGCCGCTGCTGCCGCTTTCGGCTGCACATGCGCCTGCCGCCGACCATCTCGCCGGCGATATCGCCGCCCTCGAAGCCCTTTCCAGCCACTGACCTTCCGTCTTGGTCTGATCCAGGAGATTCACATGCGCCAATCCGTTTCCGCCGTCCGCGTGCTGTCCTTCGCGCTCCTTGCCGTCGCCACCGCTGCCGGCACCACCGGTTGCTTCAAGCGTGGCGTCAAGGGCGACTATGCCCTGGCCCCGGAAGTGCGCCCGCTGGAAGTGCCGCCGGACCTGAACCTGCCGGCAGGCGCCGGCAACAACCAGGTGCCGACCCTGAGCTCGGCGACCAAGCCGGCGGCTCCGGCCGCCGCCGCTCCGGCGGTCAGCGCCACCGGCTTCACCATTGCCGGCAGCAAGGAAGATGCCTTCGCCAAGGTCGGTACCGCGCTGGAAGGCGTGGAAGGCCTGACCATCGCCACCCGCGCGCAGCTGCTGGGCTCGTACGACGTGGCCTATGAAGGCAGCAACTTCCTGGTCCGCGTGGTCGCCGTCGACGCCGGTGCGTACATCTCCGCAGTCGACCCGCGTGGCCTGCCGGCTACCGCCGCAGCGCCGGTGAAGCTGATTGCTGCGCTGAAGGCGAAGCTGGCCCCGTAATGGCCGGTCCGGTGGGTACGGACCTGCGGGTTCGTGCCTGCCGTGGTAGAGGCCGACCTTGGTCGGCGCTTTGTGCCAGTCAAGGTTGGCAGCTACCAGGACCAGAACAGGAAAGGGCGCCTTGGGCGCCCTTTTCATTGCCTGCAGGTTGTATCTGCCTTGGTAGAGGCCGACCTTGGTCGGCGCTTGTGTGCCAACCAAGGTTGGCACCTACCCAAAGCAGCGGTGCCGGCGCCTCAGCGCTCCAGCAGCTTCAGCTTGTCCGGCTTGCCGTCCCACTCGCCGGCGTCGGCCGGCGGGTCCTTGCGCACGGTCAGTACCGGCCACTCCTTCGCCAGCTCGGCGTTGAGGGCGACGAAACCTTCCTGGCCAGCGGGCACATCGTCTTCCGGGAAGATCGCGTTGACCGGGCACTCGGGTTCGCAGAGGGTGCAGTCAATGCACTCGTCCGGGTCGATCACCAGGAAGTTCGGGCCTTCGTGGAAGCAATCCACGGGGCACACTTCCACGCAATCGGTGTGTTTGCACTTGATGCAGTTTTCGGTGACGACAAAGGGCATGGGTAGGGGGCGAATCGCTTTCTGAACCTGCCAATTCTAGAACAGGTTGGCCCCCGGTGTCGGTTGCCGTGTGAAAGTGGGGCGGATTGGTAGCCGGAACGCCCATTTGGCGGCATGCCCGCCCTGTGCGACGCTGCCAAGGCCGCCGGCCCGCTTCGGTCGGCCCCCTTCCTCGCAGGATCCTTCATGTCACCAGTCCAGCCCGGTGCCGCCTCCAACGGCGGTGAGAATACGGCCTTCATCGTCCTGATCAGCTGCGCCGCCACCCTCGGCGGCTTCCTGTTCGGCTTCGATAGCGGCGTCATCAACGGCACCGTTGACGGCCTGCGGCAGGCCTTCAACTCCAGCGAGGCCGCGCTCGGCTTCGAGGTGGCCTCGATGCTGCTGGGGTGCGCGATCGGCGCGTTCGCAGCCGGCTGGCTGGGTGATCGGCTGGGACGTCGTGGCGTGCTGATCGGGGCGGCCGTGATGTTTCTGCTGTCGGCGCTGGGTGCCGGCGCCGCACATGCGTCCTGGTTGTTCGTCTGCGCGCGCGTGCTCGGTGGATTCGCCGTCGGTGCGGCCAGCGTGATGTCACCGGCCTACATCGCCGAAGTCGCGTCGGCGCGCTATCGCGGCCGGCTGGCGACCGTGCAGCAGATGGCGATCATCTGCGGCCTGTTCGCGGCGTTCCTCAGCAACTATCTGCTGGCCCGGGCCGCAGGCGCCTCGACTGAACCGCTCTGGCTGGGGCAGGAGGCATGGCGCTGGATGTTCTGGATGCAGGCGCTGCCGTCACTGTTGTTCCTGCTGCTGTTGCTGGTGATTCCGGAAAGCCCGCGCTTCCTGGTGATGAAGGGCCGACAGGCGCAGGCGAGGGCGGTGCTTGGGCGGTTGTACGGTGAACGCGCTGCGGTGAACAAGCAGGCCGAGATCGAAGCAAGCCTCGCCCAGGACCAGCACAAGCCGCGTTTCGGCGACCTGCTCAACAAGGCCACTGGCAAGCTGCGTCCCATCGTCTGGGTCGGCATCGGCCTGGCGATGTTCCAGCAGCTGGTCGGCATCAATGTGGTGTTCTATTACGGCGCCGTGCTGTGGCAGGCGGTGGGCTTTTCGGAAAGCGACGCGCTGCTGATCAACGTGTTGTCCGGGGCGCTGAGCATCGGTGCCTGCCTGCTGACAGTGGTGCTGATCGATCGCATCGGCCGCAAGCCGCTGCTGTGGGTCGGTTCGGTCGGCATGTCGATGGCGCTGGTGCTGATGGTGGTTGCCTTCGCCAGTGGCAGTCTGGCCGATGGTCGCCTGCAGCTGTCCGACGGCATGGGCCGGTTGGCGCTGGTAGCGGCCAACGTCTACGTGGTGTTCTTCAACATGTCCTGGGGCCCGGTGATGTGGGTAATGCTCGGCGAGATGTTCCCGAACCAGATCCGCGGCCCGGCGTTGGCCGTGGCTGGTGCGGCGCAGTGGACGTCGAATTTCGCGATCACCGTGACCTTCCCGATACTGCTGGCCGGCATCGGCCTGGCCGGTGCGTACGGCATCTACACCGTCGCCGCGATCCTCTCGATCATCTTCGTCGTCCGCTACGTGCGCGAGACCAAGGGCAAGGAACTGGAGCAGATGGAAGGCTGATGCGCTTCGGCTTCGGAGCGATCCGTTCGCGCCTCCCTGCTACGTGGGGGGAGGGGGCAGGCCGCCCTCTCCAGGACGCGCAAAATCCCCTCCATGGGGGCTCGATGGCGCCATCCATGGCGCCATCGAGCCCCCATGGAGGGGTTCACGGCGTGTCCTGCCCTGGGTGACCCCACCGGCTCAAGCCGGTAGCAGGAAGGCGCCAGAGCGACCAACCCAACCGAAACAGGCACAAACTCCGGAAAACAGAAAAGCCCGCACAAGGCGGGCTTTTTCGGTTCCTGCTGCGGCGACTGGTGCTCCCTAGGGGACTCGAACCCCTGTTTTAGCCTTGAGAGGGCCACGTCCTAACCACTAGACGAAGGGAGCAGTGTGTCGCTGCCGGTGCAGGAGCGCTAGTATATGCACCTCGATGCCATTGGGCAATCCCGAAACTTCAACCGGAAGCGCCAACATCATTTCCTCTGCTACATCACCGTTCAGCCTGCGCGTCATCCCGCGCGACCAGCACACGATCTCCCGCAAGGACATCAGCCCGAACGCTTTGCGCGTGCTTTATCGACTGCGCGATGCCGGCTTCGGCGCCTACCTTGTCGGCGGCGCGGTGCGCGATCTGCTGGTCAATGGCCAACCCAAGGATTTCGACGTGGCCACCGATGCCACGCCCGAACAGGTCAAGCAGTTGTTCCGCAACTGCCGCCTGATCGGCCGCCGTTTCCGCCTGGCCCATGTTGTGTTCGGCCGCGAGATCATCGAAGTCGCCACCTTCCGTGCCAACATCGATGACGGCAGCGGCGACCGCGAGATGGAAAACGGCATGCTCGTACGCGACAACGTGTACGGCAGCATCGAAGACGACGCCATCCGCCGCGACTTCACCTGCAATGCCCTGTACTACGCCATCGAGGACTTTTCGGTGCGTGACTACACCGGCGGCTTCGAAGACGTGCAGGCACGCCTGATGAAGCTCATCGGCGACCCGGTGCAGCGCTACCAGGAAGACCCGGTGCGCATGCTGCGTGCGGTCCGCCTGGCGGCCAAGCTCGGCTTCCAGATCGAAGAGGGCACCGCCGCACCGCTCCCGCAGCTGGCCGGCCTGCTCAATGAAGCCGCACCGGCGCGCCTGTTCGAGGAAGTCCTGAAGCTGTTCCTGTCCGGGCACGGCGTGGCCAGCTTCGAAGGCCTGGAGCGCTATGGCCTGTTCGACGTGTTGTTCCCGGAAAGCGCCAAGGCGCTGAAGTCGAACCGTACCGGTGCGCTGCGCCGCATGGTGGTCGAGGGCCTGGCCAACACCGATGCACGCGTGGCCAATGACGAGCCCGTGTCGCCGGCGTTCCTGTTCGCGCTGTTGCTGTGGCCGGCCTATTGCCGCGCGCAGGCAACGCTGCTCAAGCAGGGTGTGGCACCGGAAGAGGCACAGCGTCGCGCCGCCGACCGCGTCACCGTGCAGCAGTTGAGCACCATCGCATTGCCGCGCCGATTCTCGCTGCCGATGCAGGAAATCTGGCTGCTGCAGGCGCGCTTCAGTTCGCGTCAGCGCAAGCGCGTGATGCGCACGCTCAGCCACCCCCGTTTCCGCGCAGCCTTCGATTTCCTGGCCCTGCGCCAGGTGGCATCGGCAGAGCACGAAGCCGACGTCGCGTTCTGGCGCGAAGCGCAGGCGCAGTCCGGGCAGGAGCTGGATTCGTCGCTGGATTCCCTGCACAGCGAGGCCGGTGATGAGGAGGGTGGGGCGCCGCGCAAGCGTCGTCGTCGCCGTCGTCGTCCGGACGGCGCAGCTGCCGGTGCTGCCGAGTAATCCATGACCGGTGCCTGGATCGGGCTGGGCGCCAATCTTGGCGACGCAGCCAACACCGTCCGCGCGGCCATCGCCGCGCTGGGCGACCTGCCCGGAACCCGGCTGACGCAGGCGTCGCGGTTGTACGCGACGCCGGCATGGGGAAACGAGGACCAGCCACCCTTCGTCAACGCGGTGGCCGCGGTCGACACCGACCTGTCCGCTGTCGCGCTGCTGCAGGCCATGCTCGTGCTGGAGCAGCGCTTCGGCCGCATACGCGACCCTGCCGTGCACTGGGGCCCGCGTGCGCTGGACCTGGACCTGCTGCTGTTCGGTGATCAGGTGCTGGACCTGCCCGAGCTGAAAGTGCCGCATCCTTACCTGCACGAGCGTGCATTCGTGTTGGTGCCGTTGGCCGAAATCGCCGCCGATCTGGCCATTCCCGGCCATGGCCGCGTGCGGGACGCAGTGATGCGGGTGGATGCCTGCGGGATCGCGCCGTTAGGGTGATAATGCCCGGGTTATCTCCCCCGGTTATCAGCACATGAGCACCCACGCAGACAGCAAGCCCTGGACCGTTCCCGCCCTGGCCGAGGCCAAGCGCAATGGCCAGAAGCTGGTCATGTTGACCGCCTACGACGCAGGCTTCGCCCGCACGTTCGATGCCAATGGTGTCGACCTGATCCTGATCGGCGATTCGCTGGGCATGGTCGTGCAGGGCCACGATTCGACCCTGCCGGTGACCGTCGCCGACATGGTCTACCACACCCGCGCGGTCGCCCGCGTGCTGCAGCGTGCGCTGCTGATCGCCGACCTGCCGTTCGGTGCCGATGCCACCCCGGAACGCGCGCTGGATGCTTCGCTGCAGCTGCTGCAGGCCGGTGCCGAGATGGTCAAGATCGAAGGTGCCGGCTTCAAGGTCGACATCATCCGTTACCTGGTCGAGCGTGAGATTCCGGTCTGCTCGCACCTGGGCCTGACCCCGCAGTCGGTGCTGCGCCTGGGTGGCTTCAAGATCCAGGGCCGTGGCGATGCCGCGCGCCAGCTGGTGGACGACGCCAAGGCCGTTGCCGAGGCGGGCGCCAGCATCATGGTGCTCGAATGCGTGCCGACGCCGGTTGCCGCTGCCGTCACCGCTGCCGTTCCCGTGCCGACCATCGGTATCGGTGCCGGTCCGCAGTGCGATGGCCAGGTGCTGGTGCTGCACGACTTCCTCGGCCTGGACAGCGGCCACCGCCGTCCGAAGTTCGTCAAGGACTTCCTGGCCGAAGGCGGCTCGGTGGCCGGTGCCACCCGCGCCTACGCCGATGCCGTGCGCGATGGCAGCTTCCCTGACGAAGAACACGCGTACGCCCAATGATCCAGACTTTCAACGAACTCGGTGCACTGCGCGCACAGATCGCGCAGTGGAAGGGCGAGGGCCTGCGTGTGGCGCTGGTGCCGACCATGGGCAACCTGCATGGCGGGCACCATGCGTTGATCACGCTGGCAAAGCAGTACGCCGACAAGGCCGTGGCCAGCATCTTCGTCAACCCGACGCAGTTCGGGCCGAACGAGGATTTCAGCCGCTATCCGCGCACCCCCGAAGCCGATGTGGCCGGGCTGGAGCAGGTGGGCTGCGATGCGGTGTGGCTGCCCAGCGTCGAAGCGATGTACCCGCTGGGCGTGGACAAGACCACGCGGATGCATGCGCCCGGCGTCAGTGAAGTGCTGGAAGGCGCCAGCCGCCCGGGCCATTTCGATGGCGTGTGTACGGTGGTGGCGCGGCTATTCCTGCAGGTGCAGCCGGACGTGGCCGTGTTCGGTCGCAAGGACTACCAGCAGTTGGCAGTCATCAAGCAGATGGTGGCCGAGCTGTCGTTCCCGATCCAGATCGTCGGTGCCGAGATCGTGCGGGATGAGGATGGTCTGGCCAAGAGCTCGCGCAACCAGTACCTCAGCGCCGAGCAGCGCCCCATGGCGACCACCCTTCATCGCACCCTGCTGGGCATGCGCGAAGGTTATGTCGCCGGGCACGGCCGTGAACGCATCGAGGCCGACGCCGTCGCCGCGTTGCAGGCGGCCGGTTTCCAGGTCGACTACGCGGTGCTGCGCACCCCGGAACTGGCCGAACCGACCTTCGATGGCGGTGGCCGCGTGGCCCTGATCGCCGCGCGCGTGGGCACCACCCGGTTGATCGACAACCTGGAGTTCTGAGCCGCCCCGCGCGGTTCTGCAGGGCGCCCGCAGTGGGCGCCCACTGTTCGCCGGACAAGGACGACGTGCCGACATGACCTCGTATTCCGCCAGCTCCGGCCGCCGCGCCGTGGCGGCGATCCTGGCGGTGTTCGCCGCCGCACTGCTGCCTTCGCTGGTGATCGGCGGCCTGATTGCCGGTCTCAGCCTCGGCCAGGAGTTGGCCACGGCCGCGCTGGCGGCCCTGTTGATGTTCGTGCTGGTCTTCGCCCATGCCGTGGCGGTACTGCTGCCGATGGGCCTGATCCTGCTGTCCTCCGGCCGCCTGCGCCGGGTGTGGTTCGCGCTGGTGGGGGCTGGGCTGGGCGCGCTGGCCATGGCCACCTGTGCCTGGCCCGACGGGTCTGACGGCGCTCTGATGAGCCATCTTGCCCATGCCGGCAGCTTCGACTGGGCCAGCTATGCCGTCTCGGTACTGGTGGCCGCCGGATTCGGCCTGATGGCCGGACTGGGGTTCCATGCCGTGTTCCGGGCGGTGCTGGCCGGTGCCACGTTGCCGGCGCCGGGCGCGCAGCAGGGCACCGGCTGAACGGTCTTCAGCATCCCGCGGCAGCTACCTGACCGCTGCCGCGTGGGTGCTAGAATCCGCTCTTTCCTTTGCCGTTGCAGCGCCCCCATGCACCTGTCCCTGCTCAAGACCAAGATCCACCGCGCCACCGTCACCCATTCCGAGCTGAACTACGAAGGCTCGATCGCCATCGATGACAACCTGCTGGCTGCCACTGGCATCCGTGAATTCGAGCAGGTGCACATCTGGGACGTGACCAACGGTGCGCGCTTCTCGACCTATGCGATCCGCGCCGAAGCCGGCAGCGGCGTCGTCTCGCTCAATGGTGGCGCCGCGCGCCACGTGCAGGTCGGTGACATCATCATCATTGCCGCCTTCGCCAGCATGACCGAGCAGGAAGCCGATAGCTTCAAGCCGAAGCTGGTGTACGTGGATGGCAACAACCAGATCTCCCACACCAACGACACGATCCCGACTCAGGCCGCATGACAACGAACAACGGATTCGACTCGCTGCATTCCCACGCCCAGCGCCTGAAGGGCGCAAGCATTCCCAGCCTGCTCGCGGCCGAACCCGGCCGTGTGCAGGACCTGGCGCTGCGGGTCGGTCCGTTGTATGTCAACTTCGCCCGGCAGAAATACGATGCCGCGGCGTTGCAGGCGCTGTTGGCGCTGGCTGCCGAACGTGATGTCGGCGGTGCCATCACGCGCCTGTTCCGTGGCGAGCAGGTCAACCTGACCGAAGGCCGCGCTGCGCTGCACACCGCGCTGCGTGGTGATGTGGTCGATGCGCCGGTGGCGGCCGAGGCCTATGCCACCGCGCGCGGCATCCGCCAGCGCATGGGTGTGTTGGTGCGCGCGCTGGAAGACAGCGGCGTGACTGATGTGGTCAGTGTCGGTATCGGCGGTTCCGATCTCGGTCCTCGCCTGGTGGCCGACGCACTGCGTCCAGTCACTGGCGCACGCCTGCGCGTGCATTTCGTGTCGAACGTGGACGGCGCCGCCATGCAGCGCACGCTGGCCACGCTGGATCCGGCGAAGACCGCCGGCATCCTCATTTCCAAGACCTTTGGTACCCAGGAAACCCTGCTCAACGGCCAGATCCTGCACGATTGGCTGGGTGGCAGCGAGCGCCTGTACGCGGTCAGCGCCAATCCGGAGCGCGCCGCCAAGGCCTTCGCCATTGCCGCCGAGCGCGTGCTGCCGATGTGGGACTGGGTGGGCGGCCGCTATTCGCTGTGGTCGGCCGTCGGTTTCCCGATCGCACTGGCCATCGGCTTCGAGCGCTTCGAGCAGTTGCTGGAAGGTGCCGCGCAGATGGATGCGCATGCGCTGGACGCGCCGCTGGAGCGCAACCTGCCGGTGCTGCACGGCCTGACGGACATCTGGAACCGCAATCTGCTGGGCTCTGCCACGCACGCGGTGATGACCTACGACCAGCGCTTGGCGCTGCTGCCGGCGTACCTGCAGCAGCTGGTGATGGAAAGCCTGGGCAAGCGTGTGCAGCGCGATGGCCAGCCGGTCACCACCGACACCGTGCCGGTGTGGTGGGGCGGTGCCGGCACCGACGTGCAGCACAGCTTCTTCCAGGCGCTGCACCAGGGCACCAGCATCATTCCAGCCGATTTCATCGGCTGCGTTCACAACGACGATCCGTATACGGTCAACCACCAGGCGCTGATGGCCAACCTGCTGGCGCAGACCGAAGCACTGGCCAACGGCCAGGGCAGCGATGATCCGCACCGCGACTATCCGGGCGGTCGGCCGAGCACCATGATCCTGCTCGACGCGCTCACCCCGCAGGCGCTGGGCGCCTTGATCGCGATGTATGAGCACGCCGTGTACGTGCAGTCGGTGATCTGGAACATCAACGCCTTCGACCAGTTCGGTGTCGAGCTGGGCAAGCAGTTGGCCAGTGGCCTGCTGCCCGCTCTGCAGGGCGAGGACGTCGAGGTCAACGACCCGCTGACCCGTGAGCTGCTGGCCCAGCTGAAGGGCTGACGCGGGCGGATACGACGCCGCGTTACCGGCTCGGATCGCGCTCCGGGCTCGGCCGCTTGGCCAGCTTGCGCTGCAGCGAACGCCGGTGCATGCCGAGCAGGCGCGCGGCCGCCGACACGTTGCCGCCGGTTTCATGCATCGCCTGCTGGATGTGTTCCCACTGCAGGCGGCTGATCGGGGTCATTGCGTCTGGCACTTCCATCTCGCCGTCATCGGCGGGGCCATCGTCTTCCTCGCCCAGCGCGCGCAGGATCATCGGCACCGTCGACGGCTTCGGCAGGTAGTCGTCGGCGCCCAGCTTGATCGCCTCCACCGCGGTGGCGATGCTGGCATAGCCGGTCACCAGCAGGATCCGCATGTCTGCACGCAGCGCGCGCAGCGGCTGGATCAGCGCCAGGCCGGAATCGCTGCCCAGCTTCAGATCGATCAGTGCGAACGCTGGCGGATGCTGGCGCGCCAATGCCAGTGCGCTGGCGGCATCCTGTGCGGTCTGCGTCTCCAGCCCTTTGCGGGCCAAGCTGCGCTGCAGCGTGCGCAGGTAGAGTTCGTCGTCGTCGACCAGCAGGCCAAGGGTGGAAGCAGTCATGGTCATTCCTCGCGGGGGGCCAACGGCAGGCGGAAGCCGACGCGGCTACCGGCCCCTTGGGCCGGGCGCATCCACATCTCGCCGTCCAGGCGTTCGATGGTGGCATGGGACAGGGCAAGACCAACGCCCATGCCTTCACTCTTGCTGCTGCCGAACAGCTTGCCCGGCAGCACGGCGGCGCGGGCATCGAAGCCGTGGCCGTAGTCGCGTACTTCGCCGATCAGATCGTCGCCTTCGATGCGCAGGCTGAGGTCGACGCGCGGTCGTCCAGCCTGCTCGCCGGCATCGGCAGCGTTGTTCAGCAGCACCATCAGCAGGTGGCCGACGCCCGGGTCCAGCGGCAGGCGCAGCGGCGCGTCGTCGTTGCGATGCAGGTCGATGGTCGGGCGCACCAGCCGCCATTGCTCCAGCACCTGCTGGGCGGTGGAGTGAGCGCGCCCGGGGCGGTCGTTGGAGGCCGGCGCGGCCAGTGCCAGCACGCGCTCGCGGCATTGCACCAGCAGCTCGCGCAGGGTTTCCATGTCCTCGCGTACTTCCGGCTCTTCGCTGCGCTCGGCCACGTCATCGGCAAGCAGGGTCATGGTCGCCAGCGGTGTGTTCAGTTCGTGCGCCACCGAGGCCGCATGCGTGGCCAGGGCGACGATGCCTTCGTTGCGTGCGAAGCGTTCGCGTAGGGCCGACAGTTCCAGCTCGCGTTCGCGCAGGGCGATCGCCAGTCGGGTGGAGAAGATCAGTACCACTGCGGCGGACAGCAGGAAGGTGGCGATCACGCCCCAGCGATTGAGGTCCAGCGCGTTGAAGTAGCCGGCCGGCAGCGGCTGGCCGAACAGTCCGCTGGCGGCATAGCCCAGCAGGCAGGCGCTGGCTACGGCCAGGGCCCAGCGCAGGGGCAGGGCGAACGCGGCCAGGGCGATCAGGATCAGGAACAGTGAGCCGAACGGATTGGCGATGCCGCCGCTCCAGCTGACCATCCAGGTGAGGATGATCACGTCAACCAGGATGTGGCCGAAGGCGGTCAGCGGCGCGGTATCGGCCGGCTCCGGGCGCAGCTGCGTATACAGGTTGAATACGGCGAGCACGGCCACGCCCGACCACAGCGGCAGTTGCGGCAAGGGCAGTCCCAGCACCCAGGTGGCGACCAGGATGGTGGCCGCCTGGCCAGCCACGGCCAACCAGCGCAGGCTGCACAGGGTTCGGAGAAACGGGGCGTCGGGACCGGTCATTCGCGCCCATCGTATGCGTTCGCAGGGACGCCTGCCTGCGACAATCCGCCGCAGCCGCACTGCCGCCTGAATGCGACACACCCGCAAGGTCGGGGCGGGCGTTAGAATGCCCGCATGCATGACGCCGTCACCCGCCCTACAGCCCCCTCCGATGCCACTGCCTGGCCCCGTCGCCTGACCCAATCGGTCCAGATCGGTGGAGTCACCGTGGGTGGTGGCAAGCCGGTGGTGGTGCAGTCGATGACCAACACCGACACCTCCGATGTGGCGTCCAGCGTGAAGCAGGTCGCCGAGCTCTGGCGCGCCGGCTCGGAAATGGTGCGCCTGACCGTCAATACGGTCGAAGCGGCGGCGGCGATCCCGCGCATCGTCGACAAGCTGGCGATGATGGGCATCGATGTACCGCTGATCGGCGACTTCCATTACAACGGCCATCAGCTGCTGACGGCCGAACCGGCCTGTGCCGAAGCGCTGGCCAAGTACCGCATCAACCCGGGCAACGTGGGCTTCGGCAAGAAGAAGGACCTGCAGTTCGCCCAGCTGATCGAGTTTGCCATCCGCTACAACAAGCCGGTGCGCATCGGCGCCAACTGGGGCTCGCTGGACCAGGCCCTGGCGGCGAAGCTGATGGACGAGAACAACCATCGCGAACAACCCTGGGATGCCGGCCGCGTGCTGCGCGAGGCGCTGATCCGTTCGGCGCTGGATTCGGCCGAGCAGGCCGTCGAGCTGGGGTTGCCGCGCGATCGCATCATCCTCTCGGCCAAGGTCAGCGGCGTGCAGGAACTGATCGCGGTCTACCGCGACCTGGCCCAGCGTTCGGACTTCGCCCTGCATCTGGGCCTGACCGAAGCCGGTATCGGCAGCAAGGGCATCGTCGCCTCGGCGGCGGCGCTGAGCGTGCTGCTGCAGGAAGGCATTGGCGACACCATCCGCATTTCGCTGACGCCCGAACCGGGTCAGTCGCGTACGCAGGAAGTGATCGTCGCCCAGGAACTGCTGCAGACCACCGGCCAGCGCGCCTTCACCCCACTGGTCACGGCCTGCCCAGGCTGTGGCCGAACCACCTCGGAGTTCTTCCAGGAGCTGGCCAAGGTGGTGCAGACGCATGTGCGCGACAAGATGCCGCTGTGGAAGATCCAGCATCCGGGCGCGGAGAACATGACCCTGGCGGTGATGGGCTGCGTGGTCAACGGGCCCGGTGAGTCGCGGCATGCCAACATCGGCATCTCGCTGCCGGGTACCGGCGAAGCACCGTCGGCACCGGTGTTCGTCGATGGCGAGAAGAAGGTGACTCTGCGTGGCGAGAACATCGCCCAGGAATTCGTCGCCCTGATCGATGATTACGTTGAACGCACCTATGTCCGAAGCGCCGGGTAAGCCGACGATCCTCGCTGCACCGGAGCCTGCTTCCGGTTTCCGCCACTGGATGGCGCGCAATGCCTGGCGGCTGCTGTTGCTGTTTGCCGGCGTGCTGCTGCCGCTGGCCGGATTCGTCGCCCTGGCCGACGAGGTGCACGAGTTCGAGTCCTTCCACTTCGATGCGCCGCTGCTGTGGCAGATGCACGGCCTGCATTCGCCGTGGCTGGACCGCATCTTCGTGCTGCTGTCGAAACTGGGTTACGAGTGGTTCCTGATCCCGGCCGATGTGCTGATTGTGGGCGCACTGGCCTGGCACCGGCGGTGGCGCGAAGCGACCTTCGTGGCCGTGAGCTTCGTCGGGTCGGCGCTGCTGAACATGGGCAGCAAGCACTTCTTCCAGCGCGACCGGCCCAGCCTGTGGGAATCGATCGCGCCGGAATCCACGTTCAGTTTCCCCAGCGGCCACGCGATGGGCTCGATGACCCTGGCGGTCACCCTGGTGCTGCTGGCCTGGAATACCCGCTGGCGCTGGCCGGTGCTGCTGCTGGCGCCGTCGTTCAGCCTGCTGGTAAGCGTTTCCCGGGTCTATCTGGGGGTGCATTACCCCTCGGACATCCTGGCCGGATGGTGTGCCGCGCTGGTTTGGGTGGTAGGGTGCTATCTGGTCATGTTCAGCCGCCGTCATCCATGGCGACGGCACGGTTCGCCGCCAGCGACGGCCAGCGAAGCGATCACGCAAGGGGAGTGACGTGGATGCCCTCCCAAGGGCGTCTACCTGAGGGACGGGTTGTTTCGTTGTAGCGGGTTCTGCAGGGCAAGGGGCACGATCAGTGCGTGAAGAATGTGATGCGCAAGGCAGAACGCCGGAATTGCGCAACATCCGCGCTTGCAGTGGTCAGGTGCTCCTGCCTAGGTTGACCCGTATTGGCCGCATTCGAAGAGGTACGTGAATGACGATTCGAGTCTACCTGGTGGATGACCACGCGTTGGTCCGCACCGGGATGAAGATGATACTGTCGAGTGAAACCGACATTGAAGTGGTGGGCGAGGCCGAGACGGGCGAAGAAGCGCTGCCCGCGATCCGCCAGCTGCAACCGGACGTGGTGTTGTGTGATCTGCACCTGCCCGGGGTGAGCGGGATGGAAGTGACCGAGCGCATCGTCCGGGGCCACCGCAGCACGCGGGTGGTGATCGTGTCGGTGCTGGAGGACGGTCCGCTGCCCAAGCGCCTGCTCGAAGCCGGCGCTGCCGGTTACATCGGCAAGGGCTGTGATGCGCAGGAACTGCTGCGCGCGGTGCGTGACGTGGCCGCCGGACGACGCTACCTGGGCACGAGCATCGCGCAGAACCTGGCGTTGTCCACGGTGGAAGGCAATGGCTCGCCGTTCGACAACCTGTCGCCGCGTGAGCTGGAAGTGGCATTGCTGCTGACCCAGGGCCTGCGCCAGGAAGACATCGCCCGCCGTCTGAGCCTGAGCGCGAAGACGGTCAATACGCACAAGGCGCGGTTGTTCGAGAAGATGGGAATCCACGACAATATCGCGTTGGCGCGGATGGCCAGTCAGTACGGGTTGGTGGATCCGGCGCGACCGCTGTAAGGGTTTCGGCCAACGGCTGAGCCCCTCGCGGTGTGCGGTTGGTTTCTGGTGGTTGGCCGGGCGGATGGGCTGCGCAGGGGCCGCTGCAAGTACGTCCCTGTAAGCTCGGTCGCCGCATCCATGCGGCTCACGCCCCTGCGCAACCCATCCGCCCGGCCACGGACAGGTTCCGTGCGCCGCTTCCGCGGAATGAAGAAGGAAGAGCGGGGGCGGGTCGCGCGCTTTGCGCGCTCGTAGACTGGGGTCGGATCCCTTTTCCGGCGGGAAAGGGCTCTGACCCCGTAGTGGTTCAGTGGCCGCGTACGCGCTTGACGATCTTCGCGGCCTGCGCCGCGCTTTCGCGCACCTTGTCCCACTGGCCGGCGTCGATCCAGTTGCCCGGCACCATCCACGAGCCGCCGATGCAGACCACGTTCTTCTGCTCGAGGTATTCGGCCGCGGTGTTCTCGGTGATGCCACCGGTCGGGCACAGCTTGAGGTCGGCGATCGGGCCGGCCACGCCCTTGATCATGGCCAGGCCACCCACGGCCGTGGCCGGGAACAGCTTGCACACGCGGAAACCGCGCGCATAGAGCGACAGCAGCTCGGTCGGCGTCGCCGCACCCGGTACTACCGGCAGCGGTGCCGCAGCCAGCGCATCGGCCAGCACCGGCGGCGTGCCCGGGGTCACCAGGAAATCCGCGCCCGCATCGATGGACTGCTGCATCTGCTCCACCGTCAGCACCGTACCGGCGCCGACCACCACATCCGGCAGCTCGCGCTTGAGCATCGCCAGCGCTTCCATCGCCACCGGCGTCCGCAGCGTCAGCTCGATGGCCGGCAAACCGCCTTCCAGCAACGCCGCACTGACCGCACGTGCCTGGTCCAGCGTATGAATCGTCACCACCGGCAGGATGCCCGCCGCATGCAGCAACTCCGCCGCCTTCACCTGATGTTGTTCGATACCCATAGCTCTGCTTCTGCCTTTGCTTTCGCTCTTGTTGTGCTTTCAATGATCACTTCGCGGCGTTGACGCGCCGGAGAGTGTCAGGAGGGCGCGGTCAGCCCCAGACGGGACCGTGAGCGGCATGGATGCCGCGACCGAGCCCCCATGGATGGGTTTACGGCGTGTCCTGGTGGGGGCTACCCGCCGCCTCAACCAGGACACTCACCGCCCACGCATACCCGCAGCGCTCTTCAATCCCTCAGGCGTCCTTACCCTCATGCGGCGCCGCCGCAGCCGCAGCATCGTGCCCCAGCTCATACTCCGCGTCGTAATCCCACGGCCCACCATCAGCCGCCGCCGGACCGCACGAAATCGAGATCGCGCCCTGATCCGCCGGACCCACCACGCGCCGGTTGATCGCGAACAGGTTGCGGCCCAGGTCGTGGGCTGCCGGCGCCGTATTCGGCGCATGCGTACGCGCAGCCCATTCGGCCGCGTCCACCAGCACTTCAAGCGTGCCGGCTTCGCCATCCAGGCGGATGATGTCGCCCTCGCGCACCTTGCCCAGCGGACCACCGCGTGCGGCTTCCGGCGTCACGTGGATCGCGGCCGGAATCTTGCCCGACGCGCCGGACAGGCGGCCATCGGTGACCAGCGCCACGCGCCGTCCCTGGTTCTGCAACAGGCCCAGCAACGGTGCCAGCGAATGCAGTTCCGGCATGCCGTTCGCACGCGGGCCCTGGTAACGCACCACCGCCACGAAATGCTCGGGCAGCAGGCCGCCAGCGTGCAGCTTGTTCAGTACCTGCGGCGCATCGACCACCACGGCTGGCGCTTCGATGGTGCGGTACTGCGGCTTCACCGCCGACAGCTTGATCAGCGACTTGCCCAGGTTGCCGCGCAGCAGGCGCAGGCCGCCCTGGCTCTCGAACGGGTTGTCGACGCCGCGCACCACTTCTTCATCGGCGCTGCGTTCCAGGCCCGGCAGATACACCAGCTTGCCCTCGCGCAGCTGCGGTTCGAGGGCGTAGTCGGCCATGCCGCCACGGGCCACGCTGACCAGATCGCCATGCATCAGGCCGGCCTTGATCAGCTCGCCGAACACGAACGCCGGGCCACCCGCAGCGGCGAAGCGGTTCACGTCGGCCTCGCCGTTCGGATAGACGCGCGCCAGCAGCGGAATCAACTGCGACAGCTCGTCGAAGTCGTCCCAGGTCAACACGATGCCGGCCGCGCGCGCCACCGCGATCCAGTGGATGGTGTGGTTGGTCGAGCCACCGGTAGCCATCAGCGCGATGATCGCGTTGATGATCGCGCGCTCATCGATGATCCGGCCCAGCGGACGGAAATCGTCACCCAGTGCGGTGATGTCCAGTGCGCGCTCGGTGGCTTCGCGGGTCAGCGCATCGCGCAGCGCGGTATCCGGGTTGACGAACGACGCGCCCGGCAGCTGCACGCCCATTGCCTCCAGCAGCACCTGGTTGGAATTGGCAGTGCCGTAGAAGGTGCAGGTGCCCGCGCCGTGGTAGGAGGCCGATTCGGCCTCCAGCAGTTCTTCGCGGGTGGCTTCGCCGGCAGCGTAGCGCTCGCGCACTTCGGCCTTCTGCTTGTTGGGAATGCCCGGTGTCATCGGGCCGGCCGGCACGAACACCGCCGGCAGATGGCCAAAGGCGAGGGCGCCGATCAGCAGGCCCGGCACGATCTTGTCGCACACACCGAGGTACACGGTGGTATCGAACATGTCGTGGCTGAGCCCGATCGCGGTGGCCTGGGCAATGACATCACGCGAGAACAGCGACAGCTCCATGCCGCCACGGCCCTGGGTGACACCGTCGCACATCGCCGGCACGGCACCGGCAACCTGTGCGGTCGCGCCCAGTTCGCGGGCCACCGCACGGATCTGTTCGGGATAGGTCTCGAACGGCTGGTGCGCCGACAGCATGTCGTTGTAGGCGGTGATGATGCCCAGATTGGCCGTCACGCCGCCACGCAGGCGGCTCTTGTCGGTGCCACCGCAGGCGGCGAAACCGTGGGCAAGATTGCCGCAGCTGAGGCGGCTGCGGAACGGGCCATCGCGCAGGGAGGCGTCGATCGCTGCCAGATAGGCGGCGCGCGAGGCGGCGCTGCGGCGGATGACGCGCTCAGTGATGGCTTGCAGTTGCGGATGGAGGCTCATTGGCTACCGGCGTTCGAGGTGGCGAGAGGCAAGCGGCGGCAGGGCGCCGCCGCCGACATCAATCAGCCCAGTGGACACGCAGGCGCGCGCCGTCCAGGTTGATCGCGTTGAGGATCGGATACTGCTGGGGGTCGTTGCTGTCCAATGCCTGGCGCAGCACCTGCAGCTTCTGCTTGCCGCGCAGCAGCAGCAGACGCTGGCGGCACTGACCCAGCCCGCGCGGGGTCAGGGTGATGCGCAGCGGCCACTGGTTGGCACCGGGGCAGCCGGTGGCATCAAGCGCGGCATAGGGCAGGGTGCTTTCGAGGGCACGCTGCAGGTCGCGCGAGCCCGGGAACAGCGAGGCGGTATGGCCGTCATTGCCCATGCCCAGCGCGACCAGGCTTGGCGGCTGGCTGTGCTGGGCCTGCAGATTGGCGGTGTACACGCACTCGGGCAGCGGCTTGCCGATCCGCACCAGCGGATCGAAGTGCGCACCTTCGGCACGTGTAAGTAGGTTCTCGCGCACCAGCCATGCATTGCTGTCGCGATCCTGCGGTGACAGCCAGCGCTCGTCGGCCAGGCTCACTTCAACGCGGTCCCAATGCACATCCAGCTCGGCCAGCGCCTGGTACACCGGTGCCGGCGTGGTGCCGCCGGACAACAGGATGCGTGCGCGGCCCAGCTCGGTGATGTCGTGGTTGATCGCCTGTGCCATTTCGGCAGCGACCGCTTCGATCCAGCCATCGGCGTCGCCGTGGTTGATGAACTCGATGCGCTCGTCGTGGAAGGTGGGGCTCATGCGGCAACTCCTGGTGCGTCACGTTCGGCGTCGGCCGCATAGGCAGCAGCGCCCAGCAGTCCGGCGTGGGGATGCATCACGGCCAGCGAAGGCACCCGCGCCATGATCGAAGAGAACCGGCCCTTGTGTTCGAAGCGCTGGCGGAAACCGGAGTGCTGCAATGAATCGAGCATCTTCGGAGTCAGCCCGCCGGTCAGGAACACACCGTCCCAGGCGCCCTGGGTCAGCACCAGATCACCGGCAATGGCACCGAACACCGCGCAGAACACATCGACGGTACGCATCGCCTGTGGATCGCCGTGCAGGGCGCGGGCGGTCACGTCCACCGGTTGCAGTTGGCCCGGGTCGATACCTGCCATCTCGCAGATTGCGCGATGGATGTTGACCAGGCCGGGGCCGCAGATCAGCCGCTCGTTGGAGACGCGCCCGAACTGCTCGGACAGGATCTCCAGGATGCGGATCTCTTCCGGCGTTCCCGGCGGGAAGCTGACATGGCCGCCTTCGGTTTCCAGCGGGTAGCAGCGGCCGTGGCGAAGGATCAGGCCGCCGACGCCGAGGCCGGTCCCCGGCCCGATCACTGCGTAGTTGCGCGGCTGACCCGGCTTGCCCGGAACCCAGGCGGCACCACCGACCTGGATCACGTCATCGGGCTGCAGCAGCGAGATCGCCATCGCCTGCGCGGCGAAATCGTTGATCAGGTGCAGTTCGTTGAAACCCAGCATCGCGGCCGTGCGGCTGCGCGATATCACCCACGGATGGTTGGTGATGCGGGCTTCGTCACCATCGACACGACCGGCGACTGCGAACACGCCACGGCTTGCGGTGGCGCCGATCTGTTCCAGATGGTGGCGCGCGGCATCACCCAGCGACGGGAACTCGGCCACTGCGTACTCGCGGATGCTCTCTTTCAGCAGCGGGGCGTCCTGCGAGGTGTCGGCAAGGGCGAAGCGGGCATTGGTGCCACCGATGTCGGCGACCAGCACCGGCTGCGAGCCGGCACTCATTCCGACGCTCCGCTATCCGGCGCATCCACGCCCTGCGGCAGGAAGTCGACCGCGTTGGCCGGGCCCCACTGGCCGGCAGGGTAGGGTTCCAGCGGCAGGTCGGCCGCCTTCCAGGCATCGGCGACGCTGTCGATCCAGGCCCAGGCGGCGCGCACTTCGTCATCGCGCACGAACAGGGTGTGGTTGCCATTGAAGGCATCCAGGAACAGGCGTTCGTAGGCGATGCGGCGATGCAGGCCGGTCGGTACCGAAAGTTCCAGTTCCAGCGGCTGCAGTTCCAGCGCGCCCCATTCCGGGCCGGCCAGGCTGCTCATCAGGCCCAGTTCGATGTTCTCCTGCGGCTGCAGCTGGAACACCAGGCGGTTCGGTGCGGCCTGCGCACGCTGCGGACGCTCGAACAACCAGTGCGTGACCGGCTTGAGGGTCACCACCACGCGGGTGGTGCGCTCGGGCAGGCGCTTGCCGGTGACCAGGTGGAACGGCACGCCGCTCCAGCGCCAGTTGTCGATGTGCGCGGTAACGCCTGCGAAGGTTTCCACATCGCTGCCTTCCGGCGGCTGGTAGGCCTGTGCGGGCTGGCCGTTGATGCTGCCGGCGGTATAGCGGCCACGCACGCTGTCACGCGCTGCGTGCTTGGCATCCAGCGGGCGCAGCGCACGCAGCACCTTGACCTTCTCGTCGCGGATGCGGTCGGCTTCCAACGACGCCGGCGGCTCCATCGCCACCATGCACAGCAGCTGCAGGATGTGGCTCTGCACCATGTCGCGCAGGGCGCCGGAGCGCGCGTAGTAGGCATCGCGGCCATCCACGCCTTCGCTTTCGGCGACCAGGATGTGCACCGATTCGATGTAGTTGCGGTTCCACACCGCTTCCAGCAGCGTGTTGCCGAAGCGCAGCGCGATCAGGTTCTGTACCGCCGCCTTGCCCAGGTAGTGGTCGAGGCGGAACACGCGGTCTTCGTCGATCCACTGGCCGATGGTGGTGATGATCTCTTCGGCGCTTTCGCTGTCGCTGCCGATCGGCTTCTCCAGCATCAGGCGCGCCGGCGCAGCCAGTGCGCCGCCCTTGGCCAGGCCTTCGCAGGTGGAGATGTACAGGCCCGGCGGGATCGCCAGGTAGCTCACGCAGCGGCGGTCGACCAGGTCCGACACCGCAGCGGCGACCGAGTCGACGTCGCGCAGGTCGACCGAGCGGTAGTCGATGCGACGCAGCAGGGAGGCGATGTCCTCCTGGCTGGCCATCGGCATCGCCTGCTGCAGGCGGGGCCGCAGGATGTCATGGAAGGCTTCGGTGTCGTGGCCCGACAGGGCCAGCGCACGGATGCGGAAATCCTCCGGCAGCAGGCCGTCGCCGAGCAGGCGCAGCAGCGAAGGGAACAGGTAGCGCTGGGCCAGATCACCTGTGGCACCAAACAGGAAGAGTGTGTCGTGCATCGCTCGAGTTTCAGATCCGGGTGACATCGTTGTCAATCGCTTCATGGCTGGGTTCGGGGGACATCCGCGCAACTGCCTGTCCGAGGCTCATCTGGATCGGCTTTCCGGGTTGCCGGAGCACCGTTCCAATCGAAACCACTACAGCGGCAACCCTTCGTTCGGTCGACGGTGCAGGTCGGCGCGCACCGACGTTCGGATAGTGCCACGTGAAAACGTTTACATGGCAGAATGGGCAACTGTATTCGATTGCAGTGGTCGCCGTCATGCGGCAACCGCGCAATCATCACTGCCATCGGGAGGGCCGAGGCAGTCCCAAAAGACAGCCCGGCGTCGGGCGGACTGGATGAGTGAAATGGCAAAAGTGCAGTTGCAGGGTGTGCGCAAGGTCTACGACAACGGCCAGGTCGCGGTGAAGGACGCCACCTTCGAGGTCGCCGACGGCGAACTGATGGTGCTGGTCGGCCCGTCCGGGTGTGGCAAGTCGACCCTGTTGCGGATGGTGGCCGGGCTGGAAGAGATCAGCGGCGGCACGTTGACCATCGGTGATCGCGTGGTCAACGACGTGGCGCCGAAGGATCGCGACATCGCGATGGTGTTCCAGAGTTACGCGCTGTACCCGCACATGACCGTGGCCGAGAACCTGGCCTTTGGCCTGAAGCTGCGCGGGCATGACAAGGCCACCATCGACAAGCGCATCAGCGAAGCCGCGCAGACGCTGGGCCTGACCGAGATGATGGACAAGCTGCCCAAGGCGATGTCCGGCGGCCAGCGCCAGCGTGTTGCCTTGGGCCGTGCGCTGGTGCGTGAGCCGGCGGTGTTCCTGCTCGACGAGCCGCTGTCCAATCTTGACGCCAAGCTGCGCCACAGCGTGCGCACCGAGATCGCGCAGCTGCACCGCAAGCTGGGCACCACCATGATCTACGTGACCCACGATCAGGTTGAAGCGATGACCCTGGGCCAGCGCATCGTGGTGCTGAAGGACGGTGTCATCCAGCAGATCGATACGCCGATGGCGCTGTATGACCGTCCGGCCAACCTGTTCGTGGCCGGTTTCCTCGGCAGCCCGGCGATGAACGTGCTGCGCGGCACGCTGCAGGGTGACGCCGGTGGCGTGACCGTGGTCGACGGCGACTGGCGTGCTCCGCTGGGGCAGGCGACGATCGATCCGGCGTGGCTGCAGAAGCCGATCGCGGTGGGCGTGCGTCCCGAACACCTGCAACCGGCAGATAGTGAAGACACCCATGCGTTCACCGCGCGCATCGAAGGCATCGAGCCGGTCGGCAACGAGATCTTCGTCAACATGAGCAGCGGCCAGCACGCGCTGACCATGCGCGTGGCGCCGCAGTCGCTGCCGGGCGTGGGCGAGGACATCCGGGTGGCGATCCACCCGCAGGGCCTGCATTTCTTCAGCCCGGAAACCGGCGAGCGCCTGTAAACGGTAGTGCCGGCCAGCGGCCGGCACTACCTTCCGGGTTCAGTAGATCCACGCCATGCGCGGATGAAATGCCGAATCATGACCCGCAGTAGATCCACGCCATGCGTGGATGACGTACCGGATCGGCGCCTCAGCGCGCCAACCCGTCCAGCAGCGGCATCCGCTGCGCGGGCGCATCACCCACCTGCAGTTCGCTGTCGCCGGTCTCCAACGGCAGCACCGCCAGCGCCAGATCGCCGGCCACGCTGGCCAGGGTGCCGAGCGCGGTACCGTCCTGCTGCACGCCATCGCCGGCCTGCGCCGGTGCTGCGGTATGCAGCAGCTGCACCGCGCGCTTGGCCTTGCCGAGGAAATGGGTGCGCGCGACGATTTCCTGACCGGGGTAGCAGCCCTTCTTCACGCTGTAGCCGTTGAGACGGTCCAGACCCAGCTGCTGCGGGGTCCACACTTCGCGCTGGCTCTCTTCCAGTCGCGGCAGGCCAAAGCGCAGGTCGGCCTGGCGCCAAGCCAGGGCGAAGGCGGCGTCCCCGGCTTCATCGCTGGCCGGAAAGGCCTCGACCGGGCCCACGCGCAGCGTGCGGGGAAGTGCGTCGCTGCCCAGGTCCAGCTCCCAGCCGTGGCTGCCGGCCTGCGCGATGGCGGCGCCGGTGGCGGCTTCCGGCGCAGTAAAGGCCCCGGCCACTGCCAGGTCGGCATGCACCTGCAATTTCACTTTGCGGCGGAACACGAACCGCTGCAGTTGCGACGCAATCGCATCGGCATCGCCGTCGGCGAGCACCAGCAGCACATGGTCATCGGCCAGCCGCAGCAGCTGAAACACTGCCAGGGTGCGGCCTTTGGCGCTCAGCCACGCGCTCCACTGCCAGTGCAGCAGGGGCAGGGCGGTCACGTCGCTGCTGAACTGGGCATGGGCAAAAGCCACTGCATCCACGCCCTGCAGGCTCAGCAATTGATGGCCGGGCAGGTGCGGATATGCGACGAAAGCAGGGGGAAGGTTGTCAGGCACGTGAACGAGGTCTAAAATTTGTGCGTTGCGAGACCCATCATGATAGGCCAAACAACCCCCACTCCCGACGCCGAAGCTGAAGCCCCGCTGGTTCCCCCGGTCCCTGTGCCCGTGGAACAACCAGAGGTGGAAGAAGAATTCGGTGGCCGCGGCGGACTTGATCCGGTGCGGTATGGCGATTGGGAAAAAAACGGACGCTGCATCGATTTTTGATCAGCATTGAGCCAACGCGGCCTTATGCCGCCCAGCCGAGACAACGAGCCCAGCGAATGGCGACCAGACAACGTCCCCTTTCTCCGCACCTTCAGGTGTATCGCTGGCAGATTCAGATGGCCACCTCGATCCTGCATCGAGCCACTGGCGTCTTTCTGTCTGTTGGTGCCCTCATCATCGCCGGAGGCCTGTTGGCTCTGATGATGGGGCCCGAATCCTGGAACTGCTTCACCGGCCATGCCGGGGCCTGGTATGGCCGCGTGTTCCTGTTCGCGTGGACATGGTCGTTCGCCTATCACCTGTGCAATGGCATCCGCCATATCGTGCAGGACTTCGCGATCGGATTCCGCATTGCCACCTTCATCCGCAGCAGCTGGATGTCGGTGATCGGCAGCCTGCTGATCACCCTGGCGGTGTGGGCCTATGTGATGTTCGGAGGTGCCGCGTGAGCAAGTTCCGTACCCCGTTGAAGGGCGTGCGCGGTCTCGGCTCGGCCAAGACCGGCACCGAGCACTTCGTGCATCAGCGCCTGACCGCCGCCGCACTGGTGGTGCTGGGCATCTGGTTCCTGGTGTTCGTGCTGGGCCTGCTGGGCTCGGATTACGTGACCGCCACTGCCGCGATCGCCAAGCCGTGGAACGCCGTTCCGCTGATCGGCCTGCTGATCGCCATGTTCTGGCACGCCCAGCTCGGCCTGCAGGTCGTGCTGGAGGACTACATCCACGAATCGCTGCTGGCCCTGGTGCTGCAGACCGCGGTGAAGTTCGTCGCCGTGCTCGGCATGATCGTCAGTGTGTTTGCGGTGGGCCGCATCGCCCTCGGCGTTGCCTGAGCCCAGGCGCCAAGACAGGAATCCAGACTAGATGTCCGCTTACAAGATTACCGAACACAAGTACGACATGGTCGTGGTGGGCGCCGGCGGCGCCGGCCTGCGTGCCACGTTCGGCCTGGCCGCCAAGGGCCTGCAGACCGTGTGCCTGACCAAGGTCTTCCCGACCCGGTCGCACACCGTCGCCGCCCAGGGTGGTATCTCCGCCGCGCTCGGCAACATGGGCGAGGACGACTGGCGTTACCACTTCTTCGACACCATCAAGGGTTCGGACTGGCTGGGCGACCAGGACGCCATCGAGTACATGTGCCGTGAAGCGATTCCGGCGATCATCGAGCTCGAGCACTACGGCGTGCCGTTCAGCCGCACCGCCGAAGGCAAGATCTACCAGCGTCCGTTCGGTGGCATGACCACCCAGTACGGCGAAGGCCCGGCGGCGCAGCGTACCTGCGCGGCGGCCGACCGTACCGGCCACGCGATGCTGCACACGCTGTACCAGCAGTCGCTGAAGCACGACGCACGCTTCATGATCGAGTACTTCGCACTCGACCTGATCTTCGATGACGAAGGTGCCTGCCGCGGCGTGCTGGCGTTGGACATGTCCGACGGCACGCTGCACCTGTTCCGCGCCCAGGGCGTGGTGCTGGCCACCGGCGGCTACGGCCGTGCCTACTTCAGCGCCACCTCGGCGCACACCTGCACCGGCGACGGTGGCGGCCTGGCCATGCGCGCCGGCATCGCCATGCAGGACATGGAGTTCGTGCAGTTCCATCCGACCGGCATCTACGGCGCCGGCTGCCTGATCACCGAGGGTGTCCGCGGTGAAGGTGGCATCCTGCGCAACAGCAGCGGCGAGCGCTTCATGGAGCGCTACGCACCGCACTACAAGGATCTGGCTTCGCGCGACGTGGTCAGCCGTTCGATGACCATCGAGATCCGCGAAGGCCGCGGCGTCGGCGAGCACAAGGACCACATCCTGCTCGACCTGACCCACCTCGGCCCGGGCGTGATCGACGACAAGCTGCCGGGCATCGCCGAGAGCGCCCGCATCTTCGCTGGCGTCGACGTGCACAAGCAGCCGATCCCGGTGATCCCGACCGTGCACTACAACATGGGCGGCATTCCGACCAACTACCACGGTGAAGTGGTGCGCAAGGACGGCGAGAACCCCGATGCGGTCGTGCCGGGCCTGTACGCCATCGGCGAAGCGGCCTGCGTTTCGGTGCACGGTGCCAACCGCCTGGGTTCGAACTCGCTGCTGGACCTGGTGGTGTTCGGGCGTGCGGTGGCCAATCGTTGCGCTGCGACGATCACCCCGGGCGCGTCGCACAAGACCCTGCCGGCCGACGCCTGCGACAAGGCGCTGGGCCTGCTGGACAAGCTGCGCCACGCCAACGGTGATACGCCGACTTCGGTCATCCGTGATCGCATGCAGCGCACCATGCAGGCTGACGCGGCCGTCTTCCGTACCAGCCAGACGCTGAAGGAAGGCTGCGAGAAGATGGACAAGATCTTCGACTCGTTCCAGGACGTGAAGGTCTCCGACCGTTCGCTGGTCTGGAACTCGGACCTGATCGAGACCTACGAGCTGAACAACCTGCTGCTCAACGCGGTGGCGACGATCAACTCGGCCGAGCAGCGCAAGGAAAGCCGCGGCGCACATGCGCACGAGGACTTCCCGAACCGCGACGACGTCAATTGGCAGAAGCACACCCTGGTCAGCGTGGACGAGAAGGGCAAGTGCAGCTTCGACTACCGTCCGGTGCACATGTACACGTTGACTGATGACGTGTCCGTGGTGCCGCCGAAGCCGCGCGTGTACTGATCCGACCCCGCCTAACATGCAATCCGCGCCCTCGGGCGCGGGCCGCCTGAGCCAACGAGAGCAGCCATGGCCGAGTTTTCACTCCCCAAGAATTCCAAGATCACGAAGGGCAAGCACTTCCCCGCCAGTACCGGCGGCAAGAACGTGCGCACCTTCAAGATCTACCGCTGGAGTCCGGACGACGACAGCAATCCGCGCACCGATACCTATGAGGTCGATCTGGACGCCTGCGGCCCGATGGTCCTGGACGCGCTGATCAAGATCAAGAACGAGATCGACCCGACCCTGACATTCCGCCGCTCGTGCCGCGAAGGTATCTGTGGTTCGTGCGCGATGAACATCGACGGCACCAACACCCTGGCCTGCACCCGAGCCATCTCGGACTGCGGCAAGAAGGAAGTGCCGATCTACCCGCTGCCGCACATGAACGTGGTCAAGGATCTGGTTCCGGACCTGACCCACTTCTATGCGCAGTACGCCTCGATCAAGCCGTGGATCCGCACCCAGACCCCGGCACCGCCGGACCGTGAGCGCCTGCAGTCGCCGGAAGACCGCAAGAAGCTGGACGGTCTGTACGAGTGCATCCTGTGCGCGTGCTGCTCGACCAGCTGCCCGAGCTACTGGTGGAACGGCGAGCGTTACCTGGGCCCGGCGATCCTGCTGCAGGCCTACCGCTGGATCATCGATTCGCGCGACGAGGACACCGGTGCGCGCCTGGACGATCTGGAAGATCCGTTCAAGCTGTACCGCTGCCACACCATCATGAACTGCGCCCGGACGTGCCCGAAGGGCCTGAACCCGGCATTGGCGATCGCCGAGATCAAGAAGCTGATGATGGAACGCCGCGCCTGATACGGCGCCGGGTAGCTGCATGACCCCAGTAGAGCCACGCCATGCGTGGCTTTGCTGTATCTGGAGAGACACGATGGAAGAAGATGTTCTGCTGAAGAAGCTGCGTTGGCGTTGCCGGCGCGGCATGCGCGAACTGGACCAGTTGTTCGGTCGCTACCTGGACCGAGAATGGGGCAGTGCGCCGACCGAAGAGCGCGAGGTTTTCCTGTTCCTGCTCGATTGCGAGGACGATAAGTTGTGGCGCTGGTTCATGGGCTACGAGGCCTGCCCACATGCGCACGCCGTGCCCCTCATGCACAAGATCCTCGCCCTCAAGCCTTGAGTGGCGCCCGTCGCGGTTGCAGGCCGGTGCTCAGCTGGCTGTACTGCTGGCCGCGCCCTGGTTGCTGCGCGCTTCGGATCTGCCGTCCACGCATCTGATTCCCGCGCTGATCGGGGCCTGGGTGCTTGGTCTGGCCGAACTGGCCTGGCGCCTGCGACGGCCCCGCGTGGTGGTGCAGCTGCCGCCCGTGCCCGAGCCGCTGCGCGTGGACGGGCACGACATTCCCGCGCCACAGCTGGTGGTGCGCGGGCCGTGGCTGCTACTGCACTGGCGCGAGGGCTGGCACCGTCGACGGCTGTTGTTCTGGCCGGACGTGCTCGATCGCGGGCAGCGACGTGAACTGCGACTGGCCGTATCCGCACGCGCCGTTTCCCGTCAGCCCCGGTCGGTGGCACCATAGGCTGAATCGACTGGCGTGCCTGCATGTTCAAACCCATTCCCGTGGCCATTGGCCTGCGCTACCTGCGCGCCAAGCGCCGCAACGGCTTCATCTCCTTCATTTCGATGGCATCGATCCTGGGCATCGCGCTCGGGGTGACGGTGCTGATCACCACGCTGGCGGTGATGAGCGGTTTCCAGAAGGAGATCCGCAGCCGCCTGCTGCAGATGACCGCACACACCACCATCAGCCGCGACGGTGAACCGATGCCGGACTGGATGCGCGTGGTCGATGTGGCCAGCAAGGATCCGCGCGTGGCCGGCGCTGCGCCGTATATCGAGATCCAGTCGATGATCAGCGGCCCGCGTGTGCAGGGTGCGATCATCCAGGGCATCGACCCGGCGCTGGAGCCGAAGGTGTCGGTGATCGACAAGAAGGTGACCAAGGGCAGCTACGGCAGCCTGACCCCGGGCAGCTTCAACCTGCTGCTGGGCAAGGAACTGGCCGTCTGGCTGGGCGTGGACGTCGGCGACCAGGTGCTGGTGACCTTTGCGGAAGTGCAGGGCACGCCGGCCGGTGCGGTGCCACGGATGAAACGCTTCACCGTCAGCGGCATCTTCGAGGCCGGTTACAACGAAGTCGATCGCGGTGTGGGCTTTGCCAACATGAAAGACCTGGAGCGCGTACTGCGTTCCGATGGCGCCACCGGCGTCCGCCTGAAACTGCATGACATGGACCGCTCGCTGGAGGTGGGCGTGGACCTGGCGCAGAACCTCGGCGGCGCCTATCGGGTCAGCGACTGGACCCAGCAGAACGCCAACCTGTACCACTCGCTGCGCATGGAAAAAGTGGTGATGGGCATCCTGCTCTCGCTGATCATCGCCATGGGCGCGTTCAACCTGGTGTCCTCGCAGGTGATGCTGGTGACCGACAAGCAGGCCGACATCGCGATCCTGCGCACCCTCGGCCTGACCCCGGGCGGGGTGATGCAGGTGTTCATGGTGCAGGGCTCGCTGATCGGCATCTTCGGCACCCTCGCAGGCCTGATCGGCGGCATCACCCTGACATTGAACCTGGAGCGCATCCTCGGCGCGATCGAAGCGGTGTTCAAGATCAAGCTGCTGCCGGAGGATGTGTACTACATCACCGGCCTGCCCACCGACATGCAGACCAGCGACATCGTGGTGATCACCCTGATCGCGCTGCTGATGAGCTTCCTGGCCACTTTGTATCCCGCCTGGCGGGCAGCACGCACCCAGCCGGCGGAGGCCCTGCGTTATGAATAAGGTCTTCAATCGCGGCGATGAAGTGATCCGTGCCGAAGCGCTGGGCAAGACCTACGCCGAAGGGCGCATGCAGACCCCGGTGTTCGATGGCCTGGACCTGACGGTGACCGCAGGCGAGACGGTTGCGATCATCGGCGCCTCCGGTGCCGGCAAGAGCACGCTGCTGCACCTGTTGGGCGGGCTGGATACGCCCACCGCGGGCGAGGTCTATGTCACCGGCCAGCGCATGTCCGCGCTGTCGGACACCTCGCGCGGCCTGCTGCGCAACCAGGCGCTGGGTTTCGTCTATCAGTTCCACCACCTGCTGCCGGAATTCACCGCGCTGGAAAACGTGATGATGCCGGTGATGCTGGCCGGCACCGCAGTGGCGGAGGCCAGCACGCGTGCGACTGCGCTGCTGGAATCGGTCGGCCTCGGCCATCGCCTGGATCACAAGCCCGGCGAATTGTCCGGTGGCGAACGCC
>NZ_QAIJ01000294.1:0-6642 GCF_003060985.1 Stenotrophomonas sp. HMWF023 | reverse complement strand
GAGCTCAACCGTGCCCGCCACACCAGCCTGGTGCTGGTCACCCATGACCGCTCGCTGGCGCGACGCCTGGACCGGGTGCTGGAGCTGCGCGAAGGGCGCCTGCACGCGCTGGCCCACGCCGACGTCTGAGCGGGCTGGGCCCGCTTTGGTAGATGCCGACCTTGGTCGGCTGCTCCTGCAGGCCAAGCGCCAACCAAGGTTGGCGGCTACCGGAGTCCGGCGCGGGATCTGCTTTGGTAGATGCCGACCTTGGTCGGCTGGTCCTGCAGGGCAAGCGCCAACCGAGGTTGGCGGCTACCGCGGTTGCAAGCGACCTGGGACCGCCGACCAACGGCTGAACTGGGCTGCCGGCCGTTGCGCCGGCGCCACCCCGGTGGGTGCATGATCATCACAGTTCACCTGTGGAGATCGCCATGAAGACCCCGCTGTTGATCGCCGGGCTGTGCCTGGCCCTGGCTGGCTGCGCAACCACCGGCCGCTTGGGCAGTGCCGAGAAGCTGGAGCTGTATCGTGCCCACGCCGGCGCACCGCAGAAGGACATGCAGTTCTTCGGCAGCCTCAATGGCTGGACCGAACTGGGCGACAGTGCGCTGGCGGTGTGGACCAAGCCCAGCGAGGCCTATCTGCTGGAGCTGAGCGGACCGTGCCCGGATCTGTCCTACGCACCAGCCATCGGCCTGACCAGCCACATGGGCCGTGTCTCGGCACCGTTCGACAAGGTGCTGGTGCGCGACGCGACCAGCGGCCCGCGCATGCCGTGCTTCATCAAGACCATCCGCAAGCTGGACGTGAAGTCGCTGCGGGCGGAGGAGAAGGAGATGCGTCAGGCGCAGGTGCAGGAGCGCGAAGAGTCCACGAACTAGGCCGGTAGCGCCGGGCCATGCCCGGCGGATGCGGGAACGCCGGGCATGGCCCGGCGCTACCTCCAGATCAGGCTTCCGGGGTGAAACCAGCAGGTTTCTCCGCGTCCTTCTCGAACAGGAACTTCACCAGTTCCGTTTCCAGAAATGCGCGATGCTCCGGCTTTCGCGGGGAGAGACGATTCTCATTGATCAGCATGGTCTGGTGTGCCAGCCATGCGGTCCAGGCTGGCTTGCCGATGTGGTTGAAAACGCGCTGGCCCAGCTCACCCGGGTAAGGCACGAAGTCCAGGCCCTCGGCATCGCGTTGTTCGTACTGGCAGAAGACGGTTCGGGGCATGGCACTCACTCGTGGTTGCGGGATTTCGCGGAGGTTCGCTTCGGGGCCTTGATGGGCGTGCCATCAAGCAGTTTTCGGATAGGGGCCGGCAGGCCCAGTGCAGACAGTTCGGCGTCGTCGACCCAGCGCAGCGTGGGATCTTCCACGCGCAAGCCTTGCACCTGCCGTGACAATACCTGCAGATGCAGCTTGTAGTGGCTGAAGGTGTGCTGCAGCACCGGTAGTTCCTCGGCATCTTCCAGTGAGCCATCGACGTGCACGTCGAACCAGTCCTGCAGCTCGCTGCCCGCATCGGCCTGCGGAAGCGTCCAAAGCTGCGCCCAGATTCCGGTATCCGGCCGCTTCTGCAGCAGCACGCGCTGCTGCTTGTCGCGCAGCAGCAGGGCCACCGCCTCGCGTTCGGGCAGCACCTTGCTCGGCTTTGCTGTTGGCAGCTCGGCCGTGCGGCCTTCGCGACGCGCCACGCAATCCTCCTGCAGGGGACAGATCACGCAGGCCGGTCTGGACCGGCTGCAGACCGTCGCACCGAGGTCCATCTGCGCCTGGGTGTAGTCGGCCATGCGCGCCGCCGGTACTTGGGCGACCTGTGCTTCGGCGATGGCCCACAGCTGCTTTTCGACGGCGGGCAGGCCAGGAAAGCCTTCGACGCCGTGATAGCGGCTGAGCACGCGCTTGACGTTGCCGTCGAGGATCGCGAACGGGTCGTTCCAGGCTTGGCTGAGGATCGCGCCGGCGGTACTGCGGCCGATGCCGGGCAGGTCGTGCAGGGCATCGAAATCATGCGGCAGGTCGCCCGCGTGCTCGGCCACGCAGCGCTTGGCGGCGGCATGCAGATTGCGCGCACGGGCGTAGTAGCCCAGCCCAGCCCACTGCGCCATCACCGCGTCGTTGCTGGCGGCGGCAAGGTCGGGCAGGGTGGGGAAGTGCTGCAGGAAACGGTGGAAGTACGGAATGACCGTTGCCACCTGGGTCTGCTGCAGCATGATCTCGGACAACCAGACCCGATACGGGCTGCGCGGATGCTGCCAGGGCAGATCGTGGCGGCCGTGGTCGTCGAACCAGTGCAGCAGGCGGGCGACGAAGCCGTGCTCGGTGGCTGGCATGGCGCTGGCGTTCTGCTGGCGGGGCATTGGTACTCCAGGGGGCAGCCACCCGCGGGGTGGCTCTACCGGGTTGCAGTAGAGCCACGCCATACGTGGCTGCACGGTATGTCAGGCACCCAGCGCTTCGGGCAACAGGGCGTCGACGAAAGCTTCCGGATCGAACACGCGCAGGTCTTCCGGGCGCTCGCCGATGCCGGCGAAACGGATCGGAATGCCGAACTCACGGGCCAGCGCGAACACCACGCCGCCCTTTGCGGTGCCGTCCAGCTTGGTCACCACCAGGCCTGTCACCTTGACTGCGGCGTTGAACTGGCGCAGCTGCGAAAGCGCGTTCTGGCCAGTGGTACCGTCGATCACCATCAGCACTTCGTGCGGCGCGTTTTCGTCGATCTTGCCGAGCACGCGGCGGATCTTGCCCAGCTCGTTCATCAGCCCGGACTGGGTGTGCAGGCGGCCGGCGGTATCGGCGATCAACACCGACGTGCCGCGGGCCTTGCCGGCCTGCAACGCGTCGTAGGCCACCGAGGCGGCATCGGCGTTCTGCCCCTGCGCGACCACGGCCACGCCGTTGCGCTCGCCCCAGATCTGCAGCTGGGCCACGGCGGCAGCACGGAAGGTATCACCAGCGGCCAGCATCAGGCTGTGGCCCTCGTCCTTGAAGCGCTTGGCCAGCTTGCCGATGGTGGTGGTCTTGCCGACGCCGTTGACGCCGACGGTCAGCACCACGAAGGGCTTGGCGTTGCGGTCGATGACCAGCGGCTTTGACACCGGCTGCAGGATCGCGATGAGGTCGGCGCGCAGTGCCGCCAGCAGGGCGTTGGCATCGATGAATTCGCGCGCCTTCATGCGCTTGCGCAGGTCGGCGATCAGGTCGGTGGTGGCGGCAACGCCGACGTCGGCGGTCAGCAGCGCGGTCTCGATCTCGTCCAGCAGGTCGTCATCGAGTTTGGGATTGCGCGAGAACAGGCCGCCGAAGCTGCGGGCGAAAGTGCTGTTGCGCAGGCGTTCGCGCCAGCCGGGCTTGCCGGCCGGGGCGGGCGGGGCATCGACCAGCACCGGCAGGTCGGCGGCCGGGGCGGCCGGTTCCTGCGCGGGAATGACCGGGGCCAGCGGAGCGAGGACCGCAGCGGCGGCGGCCGCTTCGGCCGCGAAGTTCTCCGGTGCCAGCACGCGTTCCGGCAGGGCTTCCGCAGTGGCTTCCTGCGGCGCTTCCAGCGTTGCCTGCGGGGGCGGCGCTGCTGACGTTGCGGGCGCGACGACTTCGGGGGTGGCGGTTGGCGCCGGCGCTTCCGCCACGGGCGGGGCTACCGGTGCGGCCGGGGCCTGCTCGGGCGGCGCGGCCGACGGGAATGCCGCCGCCAGCTCTTCAGCCGAGTAGTGCTGGGTCTTGGGCGCGTCCGGTGTGGCGGCGTCCTGGGGCTTCTTGCGGCGGAAAAAACTGAGCATTGGCAAAAGGCGCTGAAATCAGAGGGATATGCTACCACCCGGGCCTGTCTGGCCGGCGTGGACTCAAGGTCGCAGCCGCGCGGCCGTTAACCGGTGCGGAAGGCTGCGTTGGGTGGCCTGGGAGACCCCCGATGAACGATGTGACCGGTGTTGCCCTCAGCGGGATGCGTGCGGCCCAGCGGGGCGTGCAGGTGGCCGCACACAACGTGGCCAACCTGGCGACCGCGGATGCACCGCGCCTGCAACTGCAGCGCGAAGCCGCAGCGCAGGATGGGGTGGAGACCCGCGTGACCTCCACTGGTGACACCGACCCGACCACGCCACTGGGCGACCTGTTGGCCGCCAAGGCCGAGGTGGTGGCCTTTGCTGCCAACGCGGCGTTGATCCGCCGCGAGGACCAGATGCTGGGCTCGCTGCTGGATCGGCAGGCCTGATCCGACCGGCTCTGGGCGGGCCGGTGGCTGGCCATGAGGGTAACCGTGGCCTGCTTCTGCGGAATACCAACCTCGCCGTGCTTCGGGGGACAACCGCGATCCGCTCTGGTGGGTGCCAACCTTGGTTGGCACGCTTTTGCAGTCGAACCAAGCGCCAACCAAGGTTGGCACCTACCAGTGCAGCGACAGTGCCAACCAAGGTTGGCACCTACCAGTGCAGCGACAGTGCCAACCAAGGTTGGCCTCTACCAATGCAGCGACAGTGCCAACCAAGGTTGGCACCTACCAGTGCAGCGACAGTGCCAACCAAGGTTGGCCTCTACCAATGCAGCGACAGCGCCAACCAAGGTTGGCCTCTACCAATGCAGCGACAGCGCCAACCAAGGTTGGCATCTACCGGGGCAATGGCAGCGCCAACCGAGGTTGGCACCTAGCAGGCTGGGCGATACCGGCATCAATCAGGCCGACAGCTCCAGCAGCAGCTTGTTCAGACGGGCGACGTAAGCACCCGGATCCTTCAGGCTGTCGCCAGCGGCCAGTGCGGCCTGGTCGAACAGCACCCGTCCCAGGTCGTCGAAACGTGCGCCATCGGCTTCGGCATCGAGCTTGGCGATCAGCGGGTGACCCGGGTTGATCTCCAGTACCGGCTTGCTGTCGGGCACCTTCTGGCCGCTGGCTTCCAGGATCTGGCGCATCTGCAGGCCCAGGTCCTGTTCGCCGATGGCCAGCACCGCTGGCGAATCGGTCAAACGGTGCGACACGCGCACTTCGGCCACGTCATCGCCGAGCACGTTCTTCAGGCGCTCGACCAGGCCCTGCTTGTCCTTGGCAGCGGCTTCCTGTTCCTGCTTGTCGGTCTCGCTTTCCAGCGCACCCAGATCCAGATCGCCGCGGGCGATGTCGACAAAGCCCTTACCGTCGAAATCGGTCAGGTAGCCCATCAGCCACTCGTCGATGCGGTCGGTCAGCAGCAGGACTTCGATGCCCTTCTTGCGGAACACTTCCAGGTGCGGACTGTTGCGCACCTGGCTGTAGCTCTCGCCGGTCAGGTAATAGATCTTGTCCTGGCCTTCGGTCATGCGGCCGATGTAATCGGCCAGTGACACGGTCTGTGCATCGGCCTCGCCACGGGTGGAGGCGAAGCGCAGCAGGCCGGCGACCTTCTCACGGTTGTTGTAGTCCTCGGCCGGGCCTTCCTTCAGCACCTGGCCGAATTCCTTCCAGAATGCGGCGTACTGTTCGGGCTTGTCGTTGGACAGCTTCTCCAGCATGTCCAGCGAACGCTTGGTCAGCGCGGCCTTCATCGAATCGATGACCGGGCCGGACTGCAGGATTTCGCGCGAGACATTCAGCGACAGGTCGTTGGAATCGACCACGCCCTTGATGAAGCGCAGGTACAGCGGCAGGAACTGCTCGGCCTGGTCCATCACGAACACGCGCTGCACGTACAGCTTCAGGCCCTTGGGTGCATCGCGGTGGTACAGGTCGAACGGCGCACGGCCCGGCACGTAGAGCAGCGAGGTGTACTCCAGCTTGCCTTCGACCTTGTTGTGGCTCCACGCCAGTGGATCGCTGTGATCGTGGGCGACGTGCTTGTAGAACTCGGTGTACTCCGAATCGCTGATCTCGGTACGCGGGCGGGTCCACAGCGCGCTGGCGCGGTTGACGGTTTCCCACTCGATCGCGGCACCTTCTTCGGCATCTTCCTTGGGCATCTGGATAGGCAGGCCGATGTGGTCGGAGTACTTCTTGAGGATGCTGCGCAGGCGCCAGCCGTCGGCGAAGTCGTGCTCGCCATCCTTCAGGTGCAGGACGATGCGGGTGCCGCGCTCGGCCTTGTCGATGGTGGCGACATCGAAATCGCCTTCGCCACGCGAGGTCCAGCGCACGCCTTCACTGGCCGCCAGGCCGGCGCGACGCGAGGTGACTTCGACCTCATCGGCGACGATGAAGGCGCTGTAGAAGCCGACGCCGAACTGGCCGATTAGCTGCGAGTCCTTCTTCTGGTCGCCGGACAGCTGGCGCAGGAAGTCGCCGGTGCCGGACTTGGCGATGGTACCGAGGTGGGTGATGGCATCGGCGCGGCTCATGCCGATGCCGTTGTCTTCGATGGTGATGGTGTGCGCGGCCGGATCGAAGCTGACGCGCACGCGCAGTTCGCTGTCGCCTTCCAGCAGGGCCGGCTGGGTCAGGGCTTCGAAGCGCAGCTTGTCGGCGGCGTCGGCGGCATTGGAGACCAGCTCGCGGAGGAAGATCTCCTTGTTGGAGTACAGCGAGTGGATCATCAGCTGCAGCAGCTGCTTGACTTCGGTCTGGAAGCCAAGGGTTTCGGTCTGGATCGTCTCGGTCATCGGGTAGGGCTCCATGTGCGGTGCCGCAAGCGCGTGCGGCCTCGCCAAGGGGTAAGGGTGATTGTCCCGAAATCAAGGGGGTTGGCCGGGCAGGGCGGCGCCCTGCAC
>NZ_QAIJ01000293.1:7999-9426 GCF_003060985.1 Stenotrophomonas sp. HMWF023 | reverse complement strand
ATGTCATCGCAAGCTTCGCCGGGCAACAGCTGGCTACAGAGGGTGGAGAGTTTCATCGACGGGGAAGATCGTGGACAGCATGGGCTGCCCATCCTATCGCGTGCCCGCCTCTCGCAGAAATGCGCGAAGAATAGCGGCGAAATGCGTCATCACCAGGCGCATTCAGCGCCAAACAACGCGGCACGATGCATGGATGCAATCACCGCCGGAGAGCGTGCCGAGCAAGCTCGGCACCCACCAGTGCAGTGCACGTCCGACACCCGCCGCAGCGATCACCCTTCCTTCGGCGCCTTTTCCACGTACTTGGCGAAGACCTCGTCGATCTGCTTGTCCTTCACCTTCTTGCCGGCCTGCACGTCTTCGGCCTGGGTGAACAACGGGATGATCATCGCCATGCCGTCGAGCTTGGTCTTCAGGTGCACGCCCGGGGTCTGGGTCAGGAAGCCGTCCCAACGCTGGCGCACCTTGCTCCAGTAACCGGCAGTGGCTTTCCAGTAATCGCGCGCCGGGGTGAAGTCGACCTCGGTGGTCCTGATGTAGTCGTTGAAGCCGAATTCGCGGGCGATTTCGACCTGGGTGCCATCAGCGTTGCGCTGCACCTTGGTGTTGAACTGCTCGTGGGTCCAGCCGTTCGGGGTCAGGGTGTGGCGGTTGACTACGGCCAGCGCGTTGTAATCGCTGCGCTTGGTGTACTCGCGGCGTGGCAGCGGGCGCCAGCTGATGTCGCTGGTCCAGGTCGGCACGTTGTTGCTGTAGGTCCACGTGCCGGTGCCGCAGTAGCGCGGTGCATCGCTGACTTCATACACGCACTGGGTCCAGGCGCCCTGGTTGGTCGCCGCCGCAATCGTGCGTACCTGCCAGGTCTGGTCGGCGCTGAACTCGAAGCGGTTCGGCGCTTCGTATACCCAGTCCTGGCGCCAGTGCTTGGTCACGTGGCCGCTCTTGCTGTCCACCAGCAGGTGCTGCAGCACGATGCGCTTCGGGCTGTCCTCGACCACGATCACCACTTCGTTGCCGCCACTGCGCATGGCCGGCGCGCGCTCGTAGCCCGGCTTCAACAGCACGGTTTCATCGAAGGCAAAATCCACCGTGTACTCACCCTGCATGGCCAGGATGCTGTCATGGTCGCGTGCGATGTCGGAGGGCTGCGCGCTGGCGGCGCCACTGGCGGCGAGCAGCACCATCACGCTGGCTGTCTGGAACTTCATCGGGTCTTCCTTCGGGGTTGCAGGTTTCGTGGAAAGGCCATCCTGGCCAGCAGTCGATCCATCGCAATCAGGTCATAGGCGAACCAGCGGCAGGTCGCCGGGAGCGCGTGCGGCAGGGCGGCGTGCGGCATCGGCACAACAACAGTCGTCGATCGCCAGTTCGCCTTCGGCGCCTTCGATGCGCGCGATCCGGCGCGCGGTGGCGGCACCAAGCGAGGA
>NZ_QAIJ01000293.1:5398-7978 GCF_003060985.1 Stenotrophomonas sp. HMWF023 | reverse complement strand
GCCAGGGTCCGGCCCTCGTCGGCAGCATGCAGGCGCAGCGTGCACAGGCGCCAGCGCTGGCCGCCCAGATGCCCGGCAAGGCGCCGCCACAGGCGCTCACCAACGCTGCCATCGGCATCGTGCGAAGGACCGGGCGGCAGCGTCGCCACCAGCCGGTCCCAGGCCAGGAAATCGCTATCCGGCAACAGGTACAGGCGCCACACGCAGCGGCCGCGTGCATCCAGGAAGCACAGGCTTTCGCGCAGGCCCTCGCTGTCCACGCCCTGACAGGCATGCACCGATACTGCCTGGCGCCAGCCGCCAAGTTCATTGCCATCGGCGTGGTACAGGCACAACACGGTGCCGAGCGCTGCCAGCTGTTCCGGCGCAGGCCAGGCCCGCAGCGACGAACGCGACAGGGAGGACGGCAGGCGACGCGCAGACAGGGCTCGGCTCATGGGATCACCAGGACACGGCAAGGCTGGCCGACAGAGTGCGGCCGGGGCTGGTAAAGCGGTCCAGAACGGTGCTGGTGGCTGACAGGGTGGAGCCGCCGTTGGACCAGTCGATGTAACGCTTGTCACCCAGGTTGAAGATACCGACGTTGAAGGTCGCGCCCGGGGCGAAGTTCCAGTGCGCCATCAGGTCGGCCACGCCGTAGCCGGCCGGGCGATAGATGCTGGCTGAGGCGACGCGGTCCTTTCGCTTGACGAAGGTACCGGCCAGTTCGACGCCCCAGGTATCGGTGTCGTACATCAGGCCGACGGTGCCGCGCATCGGATCGACCGAATCCAGCGGCACATCGGCGGTCTTGTTGTCGCCGCGCGACCACGCCACCGCGCTGCGCAGCGCCCAACCCTGCAGCGCCGGGCTGATCTGGCCGAAGTCGACACCGGCCTTCAATTCTGCACCGTAGATGCGTGCGTCGGCGACGTTGCGCGACTGGAACACCATCAAGCCCTGCGCGTTGGTGCCTACCAGCGTCTGCGACTCGATGAAGTCCTTGTAGTCGTTGTAGTAGCCACTCAGGCTCACGTACGCCGCCGGGCTCAGGAAGCGCATGCCCAGTTCGACACCGTCGCTGGTTTCCGGCTTCAGGTCCGGGTTGGGAATGGCGGTGTAGCCGAAGGCGAAATTGGTGAAGCCCAGGTTGACGTCGTTGTACGGCGGCGAACGGAAGCCACGCGAATAGCCGGCAAACAGCGACCACTCATCGGTGAAGCGATAGACCAGGCCGAACTTCGGCGACACGCTGGTCTTCTTCAGCTCCGACACGGCCACGCCGGGATTGTCCTCGGCGAAGATGCTGTCCACGTCCGGCTTCAGTTCGTAGCGGTCCACGCGCACGCCCGGCACCAGCGACAGCTTGCCGTCGGCCAGGCGCATTTCATCCTGTGCGTACAGGCCCAGCTCGGTGGTCTTGCTGATCGGGAAATCGCGCACGGGGAACGCGTCGGGCAGGATCGTCGTGCTGACCACGCCACGGTTGCTGACCTGGTAACCATCGCGCTTCTGGCGGATCTCGGTGCGGGCGCCATCGAAGCCATAGGTCAGCGCGTGTTCGACGCTGCCGGTGCTGAAGGCCTTGTTGAACACCGCCTGCAGGCCATACACGCGCTGGTCGAAATTGAACTCGCGATGGCGGCGGCTGCCGTTGGCGCGTGCTTCATCGGTACGCTGCGTGGTTTCGCTGTCCTGCGTGTAGACCTGCCAGTGCAGGCTGTCGGCGAAGCCCTTGTCCAGCGCATCCATCTCGTGGGCGAAGGACACGCGGGTGCGGCTCTGCGTGTCGCGCGCCTTCATGCCGGTGGTGGTTGTGCGGTCGATCGAGGACAGCACGTCGGTATCGGTGTTGTCTTCGTTGCCTTCCACGGTCAGGCGGAAACGCTGGTCTTCGCTGGGTGCATAGACCAGCTTGGCCAGGCCGCTGCGACCATCACGGTCCTGCGGGTTGGCCGCGGTGCGCGTGTTGTCGTTGCTGCGCACATCACCCTTGTTGTCGGTTTCCTGGCCCTGGCGGTGGTTGATGTTGACCATGCCACTCCAGTGCTCGCCACCGAAGGCGCTGGTCACACCACCGAGCAGGCCTTTCCACTCGCCGTCGTATCCGAACTTCAGGCCGACGTAGCTGTCCTTGCCATCCTTCAGGTAATCCGCCGGGTCCTTGGTGACGAAGGCAACCACGCCACCGAGTGCGTCCGAGCCGTACAGCGAGCTGGCCGGTCCGCGCACGATCTCCACGCGCTTGAGCGTGTCCAGGTCGGTGAAGTTGCGGTTGGCGTTGGAGAACGAACCGATGTTGAAGCTGGTCGGCATGGCGATGCCGTCGGTCTGGATGCGCACGCGGTTGCCGTCCAGGCCGCGGATGCGGATGCTGCCGAGGCCAAAACGGGTTGCGCTGCGGCTGACCGACAGGCCCGGCTCGTAGCGGACCAGATCCTTGATGTCCTGCACCAGCTGCCGGTCCATCTGCTCGCGGTCGATCACATCGACGGTGGCGGCGACATCGCTGACCGCACGTTCGGTACGGGTGGCGGTGACCTGCACGCGATCGAATTCGCGCGCGTCGGGCGCAGCATCGGCAGCATGGGCGGACAGCGG
>NZ_QAIJ01000293.1:0-5388 GCF_003060985.1 Stenotrophomonas sp. HMWF023 | reverse complement strand
ATCCACAGGGCAATGGAAAGGGCAGTCGGGCGGGTCATCGGCATCGTTCGGTCAGGCAGGGGAACCCCCGGCCACCGCCACACCAAGCAGGCATGAACGGTAGACCGAGGGGGAGAGAGCAGGAGCGGACGGGTCGCCCACCCTGTCGGCGCAGCCGACAGGAGGGAGGGAGGCGGGCGACCAGACCGCGTTACTTGGTCAGGATCAGCTTGTCGTTGCTGGTATGACGCAGACGGTAGAAACGGTCACCGTGCTGGATCAGGATTTCACGACGGCCCTTGAGCAGGGCTTCGCTGTCGATGACCTCTTCCGGCGGGACGACACGAACCGGGCGGTCGCGGAGGGTCAGCGTTTCGGGGCGCAGCAGTACAGGTTGAGCATTCATGAGCATCTGGACTCGTGCGAGGGACGAGTTAAATGATAATGATTCTCAGTTGACAATCAACAATCATTCTCAACTTAATTGATGGAATTAATGATCGAAATTTGAATTTCGATAGTTTTTGTCTATTGAAATAAGCGCCATTGGGCGCGGTAAGGCCGGCCGAGCGTGGGCTCGGCCCTACAAACCTGTCCCCGGTCCTCAGGCGAATACCGCTTCCACCTGTGCCCAGCCGGCGTCGTCCACCTGCGCCAGCACGTCCAGCGCCTGCAGGTTCTGCAGCAGCTGGCTGACCCGGCTGGCGCCGAGGATCACACTCGAGACGTTGGGATTGCGCAGGCACCAGGCGATGGCCAGGCTGGCCGGGGCGTGGCCCAGGTCGCGCGCCACTGCACTGAAGCGACGCACCCGGGCCAGGCGCGCATCGGCGTTGTCGCCCAGCACCAGGTCCTGCAGCCAGCCCATGCCTTCGCGGCCCAGACGCGCATCGGCCGGCACGCCGTCGTCGTACTTGCCGCTCAGCAGGCCCGAGGCCAGCGGCGAGAAGATCGTGGTGCCCAGCCCGGCGGTGGCATACAGCGGCGCGTACTCTACTTCCACCCGCTCACGATGCAGCAGGTTGTACTGCGGCTGCTCCATCGACGGTGCCTGCAGGTTGTGGCGCGCGGCGATGTCCACTGCTTCCTGGATCTGGTTGGCCGACCATTCCGACGTGCCCCAGTACAGCACCTTGCCCTGCCGGACCAGGGTGTCCATGGCATGCACCGTTTCAGCGATCGGGGCGTCCGGATCCGGACGATGACAGTAATAAAGGTCCAGGTAGTCCACCCGCAGGCGCTTGAGCGCAGCATGGCAGGCGTCGGTCACATGCTTGCGCGACAGGCCGCGTTGGGTCGGCCGCGGGTCCTGGGCACTGCCGAAGAACACCTTGCTGGACACGCAGAAACCATCGCGCGGCAGCCGCAGGTCGGCAATCACATCGCCCATCACCTGCTCGGCGCGGCCGTTGGCATAGCCCTCGGCGTTGTCGAAGAAGTTGATGCCATGGTCCCAGGCCGCCGCCACCAGGTTGCGCGCCTCATCGCGTGGCACCTGGTCGCCGAAGGTCACCCAGGCGCCGAAGGACAGGGCGGAAATCGGCAGGCCGGTGGAGCCAAGGCGACGGTAGAGCATGCGATTCTCCTGCTGCGGGCCCGCATACGGGCCGGGATCAAGCCACCATTCTACCTGTCCCGGCAGGCGCAACCCCTTGCTGTTGCTGGCCTGATCGGAGCCGATGGCCGCGCGCAGACCGCTTTTCCTTGCTCCGGCCCCTGCCCTGCACTAGGCTTCCCGTTTTTCGCGACGCCCCAGGGGAGTCACTCAGATGGTCGAAGGTTTGGGCAGGATCGGCTTCGGCCTGTTCGGTTTGGCGGTGCTGATCGGCATCACCTGGCTGTTTTCCAACAACAAGCGCGCGGTGGACTGGAAGCTGGTCGCCACCGGCATCTCCCTGCAGATCGCATTTGCGGCACTGGTGATCCTGGTACCGGGCGGGCGCGACGTATTCGATGCGCTGGGCCAGGGCTTCGTGAAGGTGCTGAGCTTCGTCAACGAAGGTTCGAAGTTCATCTTCGGCTCGTTGATGGACGTCAAGAACTACGGTTTCATCTTCGCCTTCCAGGTGCTGCCGACGATCATCTTCTTCTCGGCGCTGATGGGGGTCATGTACCACCTCAACGTCATGCAGGCGATCGTGCGGGTGATGGCCTGGTCGATCACCAAGGTGATGCGCGTGTCCGGTGCGGAAACCACCAGCGTCTGCGCCAGCGTGTTCATCGGCCAGACCGAGGCCCCGCTGACGGTGCGTCCGTACATCGCCAAGATGACCCAGTCCGAGCTGCTGACGATGATGATCGGCGGCATGGCCCATATCGCCGGCGGCGTGCTTGCCGCGTACGTGGGCATGCTCGGCGGTGGTGATCCGGTGCAGCAGGCGTTCTACGCCAAGCATCTGCTGGCGGCCAGCATCATGGCGGCCCCGGCCACCCTGGTCGTGGCCAAGCTGCTGATTCCGGAAACCGGCACCCCGCTGACCCGCGGCACGGTCAAGATGGAAGTGGAAAAGACCTCCAGCAACATCATCGACGCGGCCGCTGCCGGCGCCGGTGACGGCCTGAAGCTGGCACTGAACATCGGTGCGATGCTGCTGGCCTTCATCGCCCTGATCGCCCTGCTCAATGCACCGCTGACCTGGCTCGGTGAAATCACCGGCCTGGCCGCTGCGATCGGCAAGCCGACCGACCTGTCGACCATCTTCGGCTACGTGCTGGCACCGATCGCCTGGGTGATCGGCACCCCGTGGGCCGATGCCACCACCGTGGGTTCGCTGATCGGCCAGAAGGTCGTGATCAACGAGTTCGTCGCCTACACCGAACTGTCAAAGATCGTGAATGGCCAGGTGCCGGGCATGAGCCTGTCGGAAGAAGGTCGCCTGATCGCCACCTACGCCCTGTGCGGCTTCGCCAATTTCAGTTCGATCGCGATCCAGATCGGCGGTATCGGCGGGTTGGCACCGGAACGACGCCACGATCTGGCCAAGTTCGGCCTGCGCGCGGTGCTGGGCGGTACCATCGCCACCTTCATGACGGCTACCATCGCCGGCGTGCTGACGCATTTCAGCTGAACCCTTGTTTGAGAAAAGATTCCCTATGAGCAGCAGTGTCGTTGTCGTCGGTTCCTTCAATGTCGATCACGTGTGGCGGTGCGAGTCGCTGCCGGCGCCGGGTGCGACCATTGCCGGCCGCTACAGCACCGGCCCGGGTGGCAAGGGCTTCAACCAGGCCGTTGCCGCCTGTCGTGCCGGCGCTGACACCAGCTTCCTGTGTGCGCTGGGCGACGATGCGGGTGGTACCACCGCCCGTGACCTGGCCGCGCAGGATGGTTTCGCGCTGATCGCCGAAGCCAGCAGCGAGCCGACCGGCACCGCCGGCATCTATGTCGATGCCCGTGGCCGCAACACCATCGTCATCGGCCCCGGTGCCAACGCGGCGTTGAGCACCGACTTCGTGCAGCAACAGCAGGCCCTGCTGACCGGCGCCAAGGTGGTGCTGGTGCAGCTGGAATCGCCGGTGCAGACCATCGAAGCGGCACTGGCCGTGGCCCGCGAGGCCGGTGTCACCACCGTTCTCAACGCCGCCCCGGCTGATGCCCCGTCGAGCATCGGCCTGCTCAAGCTGGCCGATGTGATCACCCCGAACGAGACCGAGTTCGCCGCCCTGCTCGGCCGTCATGTCGGCGAGCGCGTGGATGCCAACGACGTCGCCGCGCTGGACGGCGCCAGCCTGCATGCGCTGTGCCGCAAGCTGGTCGGCAACGGCACGGTGGTGGTGACCCTGGGGTCGGTGGGCGTGTTCGTGTCGCATGCCGACGAGCACCTGCGTGGTGACACCCAGCCGTACTACCGCGTGGGTGCCGAACAGGTGCAGGCGATCGACACCACCGGTGCCGGCGATGCCTTCAACGGTGCGCTGGTGGCCTCGATCGCCCAGGTGCCGGACGCTCCGTTCGCCCGCCACGTGCGCTTCGCCAACCAGTTCGCCGGTCGTTCGACCGAGAAGGAAGGCGCGGCCGCGGCAATGCCGCGCTTCACCCCGGCCGATGCCGAAGTGAAGTAACGCCTCATCCCCGCAGGGATGATGATCGGGCCCGGGCATGCAGATGCCCGGGCCTTTTCACGTTAGTGGGCAAGGCCTCATCCACGCATGGCGTGGATCTACCGGGACGCGGGGCGCGAAGGCCTCATCCGTGCGGGTCGGGCCCGTAGTAGATCCACGCCATGCGTGGATGCGCGTTGCCGGTACACCCAGCCGAACACCATCGCCTGCCCTTGGGGGCGACGGAAGCAACCGTCAAGCATCTGCTGATTCCCGTGCGGCATGAGGTCGGTCCGGATCGGCCTGAACCGGCAGGTCGGCAACCCAGCCGGGGCGCCGGCCGCGCCCTACAATGGGCGCATGCAGATCGGCCCGTACTCCATCGCCCCCAACGTCGTGCTCGCGCCCATGGCCGGCGTCACCGACAAGCCCTTCCGCCTGCTGTGCAAACGGCTGGGCGCGGGCCTGGCTGCCTCGGAAATGACCATCAGCGACCCACGCTTCTGGAATACGCGCAAGTCGATCCACCGCATGGACCATGCCGGTGAACCCGCGCCGATCAGCGTGCAGATCGCCGGCACCGAGCCGCAGCAGCTGGCCGAGGCCGCGCGCTACAACGTCGACCATGGCGCGCAGATCATCGACATCAACATGGGCTGCCCGGCCAAGAAGGTGTGCAACGCCTGGGCGGGCTCAGCGCTGATGCGCGACGAGCAGCTGGTCGCGCGCATCCTGGAAGCCGTGGTCAACGCGGTGGACGTGCCGGTGACGCTGAAGATCCGCACCGGCTGGGACTGCGACCACCGCAACGGCCCGGTCATCGCCCGCATCGCCGAGGCCAGTGGCATCGCGGCGCTGGCCGTGCACGGTCGTACCCGCGACCAGCACTACACCGGTCAGGCCGAGTACGCCACGATCGGCGAGATCAAGGCCGCGTTGCGCATCCCGGTGATCGCCAACGGCGACATCGATTCGCCGCAGAAGGCCGCCTTCGTACTGCAGCAGACCGGCGTGGATGCGGTGATGATCGGCCGCTCCGCACAGGGCCGGCCGTGGATCTTCCGCGAGGTGGCGCACTACCTGGCCACCGGCGAGGAACTGCCGCCGCCGTCGCTGGCCGAAGTGCGCGACATTCTGCTCGGCCACCTGCACGCACTGCACGATTTCTATGGCGAACCGCAGGGCGTGCGCATCGCACGCAAGCACCTGGGCTGGTACGCCAAGGACCGGCCGGAGAATGCCGCGTTCCGCGCGGTGGTCAACCGCGCCGAGGACCCGGCCAGCCAGATCGCGCTGACCACCGACTATTTCGACCGCCTGATCGCCGGGGAACCGGCGATGTCTTCCGCTGCCTGAGCCCGCCCCCATGAC
>NZ_QAIJ01000005.1:0-1027 GCF_003060985.1 Stenotrophomonas sp. HMWF023 | reverse complement strand
CCCTGCAGCACGCGTTCGGCAATGGCTGGAAGTTCAAGATCGGCGCCACGCATGATCGCACCCAGGCCGATGACAAGCTGTTCTATCCGTCCTACACCGCCTTCGACAAGACAACCGGCGCGGGCGTAACGCCGATGGCTGGCTTCTACAACACCGAGCGCAAGGTCGATGGCATCGACGGCTACATCGATGGTCCGTTCCAGCTGTTCGGTCGCGAGCACCAGTTCATGGCCGGCCTGAGCTACAACAAGCGCGAGTTCGCCAACTACGGCGATTTCCAGATGGGTGGCCCGGGCTGGAACCCGTTCGATACCTACCTCGGCTGGACCGGCAACATCCCCCAGCCGAACTGGAATCCACTGGCACTGGCCAGCGAAGGCACCATCACCCAGAAGGCCGGCTACGTGGCCGCGCGGTTGTCACTGGCTGATCCGCTGAAGCTGATCGTCGGTGCGCGCTACACCGACTGGAAGAGCGAAGACGAAGGCAATGATCGCTCGCACAAGGTCACCACGCCGTACGCCGGCCTGGTCTACGACATCAACGACACCTACTCGGCGTACACCAGCTACACCGAAATCTTCCAGCCGCAGACGCTGCGCAACAAGCAGGGCAGCTACCTGGACCCGGTGGATGGCAAGAGCTACGAAGTGGGCGTCAAGGGCGCCTGGTTCGACAACCGCCTGAATGCCTCGCTGGCCGTGTTCCGCATCGAGCAGGACAACGTCGGCCAGGCCACCATGGACAAGGTGGATGGGCAGCAGAATGAAACGGCCTATATCGCCGCACGCGGCACGGTCAGCCGTGGCTTCGAGTTCGAGTTGAACGGCGAACTGGCACCGGGCTGGAATGCCACCTTCGGTGCGTCGCGCTATGTGGCCAAGGACATCAACGACGCCGACATCAACACCAACCTGCCGCAGACCGCGCTGAAGCTGTTCACCAGCTATACCCCGCAATCGCTGCAGGAACTGACTGTCGGTGGCGGTGCCAACTGGCAGAACCGTATCTACTACGCGGCACCGGT
>NZ_QAIJ01000045.1:0-1572 GCF_003060985.1 Stenotrophomonas sp. HMWF023 | reverse complement strand
GATGGCCGATATCGCACTCACCGCCTTCATCCACGAACGGATGCGGCCACAGGACTGAGGGCCCGCTTGTGGGCGTGACGTTCTGTCTTTGTGCGGGGTGATGAATGAAGAAGCGTGGGCTTGCCGCGGCGGCGGTGTGCATCGTGGTGATCGGCGCGGTATGGGCGGAGTGGCCCGAGCCAGCGGGCGATCAGGTGTGGGCCTACCAGAAGCTGCAGCCAGTCGACTACCGGCTGCTGCACAGTGATGCACTCGGCTTCGTGACCGCCAAAGCAGATGAGGGCTTTGAACTGCACACGCGCTATGCCGGGGTGACGTCCTTCGAGATCCGATGCAAGGGCGTTCTGGTGATGGACGTGGAGAATGCCCCTTCACGCGTGCTGATCCGTGTGCCCGCCGATGCACTTACGCGGGCGCCGGATATCGAGCGCCTGCGCACCAGTTTCGAACGCTGGTTGGATCTCCACCAGAGCCAGGGGCAGCTGTTGGTGGAAAGTGCTGGGCCATCGTGGCTTGAGGCGCGGTTTGGGCGCTTCAGTGGGGCGGTACCTTATGGGCAACGTTGTTTGTTTTGAGCGCCAACTGCGACTCATTCCCGCCAAAGGCGGTGTTCCTGCCATCCATACGCAGCCCCAAGGCTCTTCATTCGGACCTCGCTCGTGATGCCTGCCGAAAGATGGGCATCGACGCGTCTGCGCCAACTTTGGGAATCAGCGGTGGTGCCTTCCAGAAGTTTGCGAAGCACGAGCAATAGGAAGAAAGAGCGATTCGGTGCATACGGTGCTTCACGCTCAGACCAACCCGTGGACCGTGGACGTACCGCCGAAACACCGAGCTCTTTGTTCCACAACCTGCCGTGGTGTGCGACAACGTTCCGCGCCACACTGGTGATATGCAGCCAGTTCGCGAGGACCGGCGCTGCCATCTGCATCTCACCAGCAACAGCCTTCTGTTCCCTGTTGTGCAGTGCCTTGTAGAAGCGAGAAAGCGAGCCCAACGACATTACCTCCGTCGCCATCCAGATGGGCACCTTGGGGAACGCGGGTGAGGTGTACTTGTCCCTGTAGTGTCGAATGAACGTCTCCTTGGAGCGCATCACTTCATTCTCGACGCCGGCAAGCCACTCCGCATGGTGCTGCACAGTGAAGGTCAAGTTGCGCGGCTCAAGGTGACCGAAGGCGCCATGAGCATGTGCAAAGTGATACGTGAGCACGGTCCGCGTTGCTATCTCGATATGGCCGACCGCTTCCATAACAAGGTCTCGGAGCCCCCTATCGAACTCATAGAGACTAACCGCCTCCTCGAAGGTCGCTTTGTCATGGAAGTGATCGCTACCGGGTAGGCGCTGGGTATGCAGATAGCCCATGAGGCGGTAGTAGCCGACTCGCTGCAGATAGCGGTTGGCGTTGGCGGCATCGCCGATTGCAAGCCCGCGCTGTTGGAGTTGATCTAGCTGCGCCTGAATTGACAGCGGCGGCTTGCGGTAATGCGTCATCCTGACACCAATCTGCAGGCAAAAAAAACCCGCCAATTTGAGCATGTCGCGAACTAGCGCGTCAGAGGCGTGGCGGG
>NZ_QAIJ01000292.1:0-2873 GCF_003060985.1 Stenotrophomonas sp. HMWF023 | reverse complement strand
AGGACCCGGACATCATCCTGGTCGGCGAACTGCGTGACCTGGAAACCATCCGCTTGGCGCTGACCGCCGCGGAAACCGGCCACCTGGTGTTTGGCACCCTGCACACCAGTTCGGCAGCCAAGACCATCGACCGCATCATCGACGTGTTCCCGGCCGGCGAAAAGCCGATGGTGCGCTCGATGCTGTCCGAATCGCTGCGCGCGGTCATTTCGCAGGCGCTGCTGAAGAAGGTCGGTGGCGGTCGTACCGCTGCGTGGGAAATCATGGTCGGCACCCCGGCCATCCGCAACCTGATCCGCGAAGACAAGGTGGCGCAGATGTATTCGGCCATCCAGACCGGTCAGCAGTACGGCATGATGACCCTGGACCAGCACCTGCAGGACCTGGTCAAGCGCAGCCTGATCACCCGCAACCAGGCCCGCGAATACGCCAAGGACAAGCGTCTGTTCGAATAAGGCGAGGCAATGGCGGGGCAGGGCGCAGCACTACGCCGCCGGCCCCGCGCTGTTTCCTCCACCGACCGATTCCTGGTACATGCCCCATTGGGAGCCCGCCGTGAACACCACCGCGACCACCATCGATTTCACCTCGTTCCTCAAGCTGATGGCGCACCAGCGCGCCTCGGACCTGTTCATCACCGCTGGCATGCCGCCGGCGATCAAGGTCAACGGCAAGATCTCGCCGATCACCCAGACCCCGCTGACGCCGCAGCAGAGTCGCGACCTGGTGCTGAACGTGATGACGCCGGCGCAGCGCGAGGAATTCGAAAAGACCCACGAATGCAACTTCGCCATCGGCCTGTCCGGTGTCGGCCGCTTTCGTGTGAGCTGCTTCTACCAGCGCAACCAGGTCGGCATGGTGCTGCGTCGCATCGAGACGCGCATCCCGACCGTGGAAGAGCTGAGCCTGCCGCCGATCATCAAGACACTGGCGATGACCAAGCGCGGCATCATCCTGTTCGTCGGCGCTACCGGTACCGGTAAATCCACGTCGCTGGCAGCGATGATCGGCTACCGCAACCAGAATTCGACCGGGCACATCATCACCATCGAAGACCCGATCGAATTCGTGCACAAGCACGAGGGCTGCATCATCACCCAGCGCGAAGTCGGCATCGATACAGACAGCTGGGAAGCCGCGCTGAAAAACACCCTGCGCCAGGCACCGGACGTGATCATGATCGGCGAGGTGCGTACCCGCGAGGGCATGGACCACGCCATCGCCTTTGCTGAAACCGGCCACCTGGTGCTGTGCACGCTGCACGCCAACAATGCCAACCAGGCGATGGACCGCATCGTCAACTTCTTCCCGGAAGATCGCCGCAACCAGCTGCTGATGGATCTGTCGCTGAACCTCAAGGGCGTGGTCGCGCAGCAGTTGATTCCTTCGCCGGATGGCCGCTCGCGCAAGGTCGCGATGGAGATCCTGCTGGGCACGCCGCTGGTGCAGGACTACATCCGCGACGGCGAGATCCACAAGCTGAAGGAGCTGATGAAGGATTCGGTCCAGCTGGGCATGAAGACCTTCGACCAGAGCCTGTTCGAGCTGTACCAGGCCGGTGAGATCAGCTACGAGGACGCACTGCGCTACGCCGATTCGCAGAACGAAGTGCGCCTGCGCATCAAGCTCAGCCAGGGCGGCGATGCCCGCACCCTGTCGCAGGGACTGGATGGGGTGGAGATTTCAGAGGTTCGGTAACAGCGGCGCCGGCCACCGGCGCCGGTGCGATGGGTGGCAGGACGGCATTCATGAAATCCAGTCATGACCGACTGCCATCCAGGTCGTTCAATCCGCCGGCCCTGCAGGCGTATCGTCATCGCTCCCCTACTGGAGCACGACGATGCAGACACGTGAACTCGGCCGCAGCGGCCTGAAAGTCTCCGCCCTGGGCCTGGGCTGCATGGGCCTGAGCCACGGCTACGGTCCCGCCGTCGAGCAGAGCCAGGGCATCGCCCTGCTGCATGCGGCGGTCGAACGCGGGGTGACCTTCTTCGACACCGCCGAAGTCTATGGGCCGTATACCAACGAAGATCTGCTCGGCAAAGCGCTGGCGCCGCACCGCGACAAGCTGGTGATCGCCACCAAGTTCGGCTTCAAGGACGCACAGGTCGACACCGGCCTGGACAGTCGCCCGGAGAACATCCGCGCGGTGGCCGAAGCCAGCCTCAAGCGCCTGCGCACGGACCATATCGACCTGTTCTACCAGCACCGTGTGGATCCGAACGTGCCGATCGAGGATGTGGCCGGTACCGTGCGTGACCTGATCGCCGAGGGCAAGGTGCGCCACTTCGGGTTGTCCGAAGCCAGTGCCGCCACGGTGCGTCGCGCCCATGCCGTGCAACCGGTGGCCGCAGTGCAGAGCGAGTACTCGCTGTGGTGGCGCGAGCCGGAGCGTGAACTGTTGCCGGCGCTGCAGGAACTGGGCATCGGCTTCGTCCCGTTCAGTCCGCTGGGTCGCGGCTTCCTGACCGGCGCGATCAATGCCGACACCACCTTCGCCGCCAACGATTTCCGCAACACTGTGCCGCGCTTCGAAGTGGAAGCACGTCGGGCCAATCAAGCGCTGGTTGATCGCATCACCACGATCGCGGCGGCGCGCGGCGCCACTCCGGCACAGGTTGCGTTGGCCTGGCTGCTGGCGCAGGCACCGTGGATCGTGCCGATTCCGGGTACGACCAAGATCCATCGCCTGGAAGAGAACCTGGCCGCCGCCGACCTGCAGCTGTCGCCGGCCGAGCTGGAGCGTATCGCGCAGACGCTGCAGGAGATCGCCATCGTCGGCGAGCGCTACAACGCGCAGCGTGCGGCACAGGCCAAGGGCTGATCGCAGTGGGTGCGTTCTGTGGTGGGTGCGGACCGTTGGTCCGCACGCC
>NZ_QAIJ01000044.1:4869-6010 GCF_003060985.1 Stenotrophomonas sp. HMWF023 | reverse complement strand
GCAGCGTGCAATGGAGACGACCGTGGTCTGGGCGAAGCAGCAGGCGTCGTGATCCGAATCCACGCATGGCGTGGATCTACTGGGGTTATCGCTGGTAGATCCACGCCATGCGTGGATGCTTTTGCCTTCACAACGGCGTCAGGCCTCTCGCAGTGCCAATGCCGGCGGCGTGTGCAGGATCCGGCGGGTGCCCAACCAGCCGGCCAGCAGGCTCAGGCCAATGCCGAGCAGGCCGCCCAACACCAGGCCCGGCCACGGCGGCAGCAGCGGCAGCTCGAACACCTTCTGCGACACCGCCACGCCGATCACCGCTGCCGCGCCCACCGCAAGCAGCGCAGCCAGCGCGCCCAGCGCACCGAACTCGACCAGTACCGCGCCACGCAGCTGGCGCCGCGTCGCACCCAGCGTGCGCAGCACCGCGCTGTCATAGCGGCGCTCGCCAGCCGTCGCCTGCAGTGCCGCCAGCAGCACCAGTACGCCGGCCAGCAGGCTGAACACCATCACCAGCTGCACCGCCTGCGCCACCCGTTCCATCACATCGCGCACCTGCGAGATCACTGCATCCACGTCCAGCAGCGACAGGTTCGGCTGCGCGCGCACCAGTGCCCCGAGACCCGCCGCCTGTCCCGCCGGCAGATGGAACGCCGACAGCAGGTTGTGCGGTGTATCGCCCACGGCATTCGGGTTCAACAGCACGAAGAAGTTCGGCCGGAAGGTGTTCCAGTCGGCCTTGCGCACGCTGGTGACGCTGAACTCGCGCTCCTGCTCGCCCACCGCAATGGTGATGCGATCACCCGGGTACACGCCGTAGCGCTTGGCCCAGCCGATCTCCACGGATGCCTCGGCAGCGGTGCTGTCCGGCGTCCAGAACGTGCCGTTGACCAGCGTATTGGCCGGCGGGAACGTGCTGCGCCAGCTGAAGTTCAACGGACGGTTCTCGTCATCGTCGTCGCGCTGTCCTTCGCCCTGCGGTTGATTGTCGTCGGCCGGCGTGCGGTCCACCCGCAGCGGTGGTTTGCCGTTGATTGCGATCAGGCGGCCGGTGGCCATCGGTTCGATGCTGGCATCATCCGCACCCAGGCCCTGCAGTGCGGCCAGCACGCTGTCGCGCTGCTCGGGCTGGATGTTGATCAGGAAGTAG
>NZ_QAIJ01000044.1:3767-4859 GCF_003060985.1 Stenotrophomonas sp. HMWF023 | reverse complement strand
CCGCCAGCCCGGCCAGGCCACCCAGCACCCACAGGGCCAGCTTCAGGTCGCCGGTGACCTGCACCGCCAGTACCAGGCTGGCCGTCAGTGCGGCCACATAGGCCAGCAGCGAGGCCGGCGGCAAGGCGGCAAACGAGCGGTTGAGCACGCGCATCGGCGGCACGCCACGCAGGCGCAACAGAGGCGGCAGTCCGAAGCCGAACAGCAGCAACAGGCCGATCCCCGCGCCGGTCAGCGCGGGCATCGCTTCGGGCAGCGGCAGGCGTTGCGGCACCAGGCTGCCCAGCACCTGTACCAGTCCTTCCTGCGCCGCCATGCCCAGGCCGATGCCGATCGCACAGGCAGGCACGGCCAGCATCAGCAGCTGCAGGGCCAGGCCGGCCAGGATGTCGCGCTGGCGTGCGCCCAGGCAGCGCAGGATCGCCACCTGGTCGATGCGACGCAGGGCGAACCGGTTGGCCGCCAGTGCGGTGGCCACGCCGGCCAGCAGTACCGCCAGCAGTGCGCTCAGGCCGAGGAAACGGCCAGCCAGGTCGAAGGCCTGGCGCACCCCGCGCTGGGTATCGTTCACGCTGAGCAGGCGCATGCCTTTCACCTGCGGCAGCAGCCATTGCCGGAATGCAGCGATGTCGGTGGCCGGGCCGGCGAACATCAGCCGGTAATTGATGCGGCTGCCGGGGCCGAGCAGGCCGGTGCCTTCCACATCGGCGCGGTTGACCAGCAGGGTCGGCGACAGCGTCAGCAGGTCGCCGCCGGCATCGGGTTCGGATTCGATGATGCCGGCGATGCGCAGCGTGCCCGCACCGAATTCCAGATCGTCGCCGGCCTTCAGGCCCAGCGCCTGCAGCAGGCGTGGATCGGCATAGGCCTGGCCCTTGGCCGGCATGCCGGCATCGGCGATCAGCGTGCCGCCCGGCGTGGCGCGCACGCGCAGCGCGCCACGCAGCGGGTAGCCTGCCTCCACGGCCTTGATGCTGGCCATCTGACTGGCATCGCCCTGGAACAGCACGCTGCCGAAGCTGGCCAGCCGCGTGTGCGCCAGGCCGCGTCGCCGCGCTTCGTCGGCGAACGCGGCTGGCGGATCATCGCGCC
>NZ_QAIJ01000044.1:0-3757 GCF_003060985.1 Stenotrophomonas sp. HMWF023 | reverse complement strand
GCGTACCCACCGCCGTCATCACCGCCACGCCCAGTACCAGGGCGGCGAAGACGGTCAGCAGGTCACCGGCCAGGGCTTCGCGGCGCAGCGCGCGCCACGCATGCCGCAGCAGGTTCATGCGTCCACTCCATGTTCCACCGGCTGCAGGCGGCCGTTGTCGATGCGATGGATGTACTGGCAGCGCTGCGCCAGGCGCAGGTCGTGGGTGACCAGCACCAGGGTGGTACCGCTGCCGGCATTGAGTTCGAACAGCAGATCGCTGATGTGCTGGCCGGTGGCTTGGTCCAGCGAGCCGGTGGGCTCGTCAGCGAACAGGATGCGCGGGCGGCTGACGAAGGCGCGGGCGAGGGCGACCCGCTGCTGCTCGCCGCCGGACAACTGCCGCGGATAGTGGCGCGCGCGGTGCGAAAGCCCGACCGCAGCCAGAACCTCATCCACCCGCGTGCGGTCCTCGCGCCCGGCCAGTTCCAGCGGCAGCGCGATGTTCTCGGCCGCCGTCAGTGCCGGCAGCAGGTGGAAGCTCTGGAACACGAAGCCGACGTCGCGCGCGCGCAGCTGTGCCCGCGCCTCTTCATCCAATGCCGTCAGATCCTGGCCAGCCAATGTGATGCGACCACGGCTGGGCAGGTCCAGCCCGGCCAGCAGGCCGAGCAGGGTGGTCTTGCCAGAACCGGAGGCGCCGACGATGGCCACGCTGGTGCCTTCATGGACGGTCAGGGTGATGTTGTCCAGTATGTGGACTTCACCCTCCGGGCCATGCACGGATTTGCCGACCTGGTCGACGGCGATGGCGACGGGCGCGCTGCGGGGGGACAGGCTGTCGATGAGGAGACTCCAATGCACAAGACGGGATGGAGCCGGCAAGCCGGCGCAATGATGGTGCTGTTGCTAGGGTTGCTGCTGTTGCCGGCACTGGCGTGGGCCAAAGGTCCGGCCACCGGTACCGTGCTGGTGCTCGGTGACAGCCTCAGTGCCGCCCACAATATCCCGGCCGATGCAGGCTGGGTCAGCCTGCTGCAGCAGCGGGTCAGGCAGCAGTCGAAAACCCCGCCGCGCATCGTCAACGCCAGCATGAGCGGGGAAACCACCGCCGGCGCGCTGACCCGCCTGCCGGGCCTGCTCGGGCGGGAAAAGCCCACGGTGGTGGTGATCGCCCTCGGCGGCAACGATGCGCTGCGCGGCCTGACCCCGGCGCAGGTGCAGGGCAACCTGGAAAAGATGGTGCAGGCCAGCCAGAAGGCCGGTGCCAAGGTGCTGCTGCTGGGCATCGACGTGCCGCCCAACTATGGGCCGGGCTACCGCCAGCGCCTGGCGGCGGCGTACCGGACACTGGCCACGCAGTACAAGGTGCCGCTGCTGCCGTTCCTGCTGGAAGGCGTGGCCCTGCAGCCGGGATTGATGCAGGCCGATGGCCTGCATCCCACCGCGCAGGCGCAGCCGAAAGTGCTGGACAACGTATGGCCGCTGCTGAAACCGCTGCTGTGAGCACGCCATCTTCTTTTCATTGACGCAACTTCACATCGCGTGCACCGTCGATCGGGCATGTTTCACAAAGCTGAAGAAAGAGGGATTCTCATGCGTCAGACGAAGGAGACTTCCGGCTTGGTGCTGGTGGTCGAAGACAACCGCAATATCTCCGAGATGATCGGTGAATACCTGGAAGGCCGTGGCTTCGAGGTGGACTATGCGCAGGATGGCCTGGACGGCTACCGTCTGGCTGCCGAGAACAGCTACGACGTGGTCGTGCTGGATCTGATGCTGCCGCGGCTGGATGGCATCGAAGTGTGCCGCCGGCTGCGCAACGATGCGCGCAAGTCGACCCCGGTGCTGATGCTGACCGCGCGCGACACGCTGGATGACAAGCTCACCGGCCTCGGTTTTGGTGCCGATGATTACCTGACCAAGCCGTTCGCGATCCAGGAACTGGAAGCCCGCCTGCGCGCGCTGATCCGCCGCGAACGTCGCCAGGTCGGTTCGGAAGTGCTCAAGGTCGCCGACCTGGTGCTCGATCCGGTCAGCATGCGTGCCACGCGTGCCGGAACCGAGCTGCAGCTATCGCCGATCGGCCTGCGCCTGCTGACCATCCTGATGCGCGAATCGCCGCGTGTGGTCACCCGCCAGGAAATCGAGCGCGAAATCTGGGGCAACGGCCTGCCTGATTCGGACACGTTGCGCAGCCACCTGTACAACCTGCGCAAGATCATCGACAAGCCGTTCGACCGGCCGCTGCTGCACACCGTGCAGAGCGCGGGCTATCGCATCGCCGATATCGCCCAGCCGATGGCCTGATCGACGTCGTGCCGGTGTTGCAGCAGAACCGGCACGGCCGTGGTCGGCAGGGAAGGGGTGAACGTTCCGGATGCCCGGTCGTCATCGTCCATGCACGATCACGGTACAGCGCGCTGCCTATAATCGCAGCGCTCTGACCGGGACACCGCAATGCCGCACGGCCTGCCGCGCAAGATCCGTATCGCCTTCATCCTGCAAGCCGTGCTGGCCAGCCTGGGCATCCTGCTGGGTGCCTGGCTGGTTTCGCTGGTGATCAAGCACAGCCTGGTCGGTGCAGCCCTGCGCGAAGAAGCGGCGTACTACTGGACGCTGCATGAGGCCTCGCCCGTGCAACCGCCACCCAATACCCAGAACATCCGTGGCTACCTGCTGGAGCGCGGGCAATCGAGCCTGTCGCTGCCCGCCAACCTGCGCACGTTGGAACCGGGTTTCCACGAACTGCCTGACGACGATCAGCTGGTGCTGGTCGACGCCCGCGAACAGGGCCGCCTGTACCTGGTGTTCCTGCGCTCGCGCGCGGAGATGCTGGCGTTCTGGTTCGGCATCGTGCCGGTGCTGCTGACCCTGCTGGCGGTGTATGGCGCCTCCTGGATCACCTACCGCGCGTCCAAACGCCTGGTGTCACCGGTGAACTGGTTGGCGCGGCGCGTCTCGCGCTGGGATCCGGGTCATCCGGAAGCGGCCGATCTGGAGCCGAACAAGCTGCCCGCGGACATGCAGGGCGAGACCCGGCAACTGGCAGCGGCGCTGCATTCGCTGGCCAACCGTGTCACTGCGCACGTGGCACGCGAGCGCAACTTCACCCGTGATGCCAGCCATGAACTGCGCACGCCGCTGACCGTCATCCGGGTGGCCAGCGACATGGCGCTGGGCGATGAAAGCCTGGAGCCGCGCCTGCGCCGCAGCCTGCAGCGCATCCAGCGTGCCGGGCGGGACATGGAAGCGGTGATCGATGCGTTCCTGATCCTGGCCCGCGAGGCCGACGTCGAGCCGCAGGTGGAACTGTTCGACGTCAACGACATCGTCCGCTACGAAGTGGACAACGCCAATGAGCTGCTGGTGGGCCGGCCGCTGGCGGTGCACCTGCACAGTGACGCGGCCGTGCAGCTGCACGCACCGCCGCGGGTGCTGCAGGTGGTGGTCAGCAACCTGGTGCGCAATGCCTGCAGTTACACCGACGAAGGTCGCATCGACGTGCATGTGCACAACGACCGGGTGGTGGTAAGCGATACCGGCATCGGCATGTCCGCAGACGCGCTGTCGCGTGCGTTCGAGCCGTTCTATCGTGCCGATCCCAGCCGTCCGCAGGGTACGGGTCTGGGTCTGTCGATCGTGCGTCGCCTGTGTGACCGCTTTGGCTGGAAGGTCAGCTTGACCAGCGAGCTGGGCAAGCTGACCTTCCAGCCAAAGCGGTCACACAGGCGACGCACGATCGACAGACCCAGACCCGTACCCTGCGGACGGCTGG
>NZ_QAIJ01000291.1:0-32917 GCF_003060985.1 Stenotrophomonas sp. HMWF023 | reverse complement strand
ACAAGCCCTTCTTTGGTTCGTTTCGCCAACAGCTCGAGGCCAACTGCGGCGAACGTAGCGGTCGCCTTCTCGCCTTGCGTTGCCTTCTCTGTCCTGGCCACTTGGGCAGGATTGGCGCCGCCGCGCAGCATCGCCCTCAACCTATCGCGCTCGGCACGTGCAGCCTGAAGCCCCATGGCTGGGTACTCATCCAAGGTAACGATGCTTGCCTTCCCAAGGAAGCGATAGCGATAGCGCCAAGCCTTGCTGCCGGCGGGGCGAATCTCGATCACCAAGCCGTTCGTATCGGCTACCCGATACGCGGCGGCCTTTGGCTTTAGTGCACGAATCTTGGTGTCAGTGAGCATGTGAGTCAGATGGTTGTGAGTCAGGCGAAGCTGGGTCGCCAAGTGACTCACACACTGACTCACTTTCTACGTGGACGCAAGCGGACCGGGGGAGACCTCGGCGGCATCAATAGCCTTATATTTCAGCGCCTTTGGGGGTTTTTTGGACTGATCTGGACGTCCTCAGACGTCCAATTGGTGGGCCCACCAGGATTCGAACCTGGAACCAAGGGATTATGAGTCCCCTGCTCTAACCGTTGAGCTATAGGCCCTGTGAAACGTCACAGTGTAGTGGAGCACGGCCGGAATCGGCTACTCAGTTGGCAGCAGCGGGCGCCACACCAACACGCTGCAGCGGCCTTTCCGCAGCACCAGCAACGCTACATTCCTTGCAGATGCGCCAGCTCTCATTGCGCCGTCCCTACCCAGCTGCGCAGGGCAGCAGACACGCCGCCGGATGCGCCAATGCCGACAGCAGCCGAGCATGGGCTCGGCTCTACAGAAAGCACCCTCGCCATCCGGCCCCCACCCCAAAAGAAAAACCCCGCCGAAGCGGGGCTTTTCCAGACAGAAGCAGTTGCCGAGCATGGCTCGGCACTACCTGGAGATCAATCGATATCCAGGAAGCTGCGCAGCTGCTCCGAACGGCTCGGGTGACGCAGCTTGCGCAGGGCCTTTGCTTCGATCTGGCGGATGCGCTCGCGGGTCACGTCGAACTGCTTGCCGACTTCCTCGAGGGTGTGGTCGGTGTTCATGTCGATGCCGAAGCGCATGCGCAGCACCTTGGCTTCACGCGGGGTGAGGCCGGCCAGCACGTCGCGCACGGTTTCAGACAGATTGATGTTGGTGGTGTTCTCGATCGGGGACTCCACGTTGGTGTCCTCGATGAAGTCGCCCAGATGGGAATCCTCGTCGTCGCCGATCGGGGTTTCCATCGAGATCGGCTCCTTGGCGATCTTCATCACCTTGCGGATCTTGTCTTCCGGCATGTCCATTTCCTTGGCCAGCTCCTCCGGCGTAGCCTCGCGGCCGTACTGCTGGAGCATCTGGCGGGAAATGCGGTTCAACTTGTTGATCGTTTCGATCATGTGCACCGGAATACGGATGGTGCGCGCCTGATCGGCGATCGAACGGGTGATGGCCTGGCGGATCCACCAGGTCGCATACGTGGAGAACTTGTAGCCGCGACGGTACTCGAACTTGTCCACGGCCTTCATCAGGCCGATGTTGCCTTCCTGGATCAGATCGAGGAACTGCAGGCCGCGGTTGGTGTACTTCTTGGCAATCGAGATCACCAGGCGCAGGTTGGCCTCGACCATTTCCTTCTTGGCCTTGCGCGCCTTGGCTTCGCCGTAGGCCATGGCACGGCTGAGTTCCTTCAGCTCGTCCAGGTCCAGCAGGGTGACCTTCTCGATGTCGATGGTGGCCTGCTGCTCGGACACGATCTGGTCCTTCACTTCACGCAGCGCCGAAGACCACTTCTGCTTGCGCTTCAGTGCGTCTTCCACCCATTCCAGGTTGGTCTGGTTGCCTTCCCAGGAACGGATGAAGTCCTTGCGCGGCATGCGGGCAGTGACGGTGGCCAGGTTCAGCACGCGGCGCTCGTGGGCCTTGACGCTGCCCATGGTGTCGCGCAGCTGCTTGGTCAGCACGTCGGTCAGCGGCAGCGGCAGCTTCAGGGTGACGAACACCGCCGACATCTCCTCGCGGAGCTTCAGCAGGCCCTTCTTGTCGCCCTTGGCAACGGCCTTCTTGAAGGCGTTGAGGGCATCGCTCAGCGCCTGCATGCGCGCGGCGACTTCCTCCGGATCCGGACCGGTCGGCGCGGCTTCTTCATCGGCGCCGTCGACATCATCCTCTTCCTCGTCGGCGTCGTCATCGCTGTCATCCGAGTCGTCGGCCACGGCAGCAGCCGGGGCCGGCACTTCGTCGGACAGGTCATTGAAGCCGACGATCACTTCGGCAAGGCGCTTGCGGCCTTCCTTGTGCGCTTCGTAATCGGTCAGCAGCGATTCGACCGACACCGGGAACTGGCCGAGTGCGGCCTGGACCTGGGACAGGCCTTCTTCGATGCGCTTTGCAATGGCGATTTCGCCTTCGCGGGTCAGCAGCTCGACGGTACCCATTTCGCGCATGTACATGCGCACCGGGTCGGTGGTACGGCCACCTTCGGTGTCGAGCGCGCTCAGCGCGGCGGCAGCTTCTTCGGCTGCGGTGTCGTCGACCTCACGGTTGCCCGTGTTGCCGTCGTTGAGAAGCAGGGTTTCCACATCCGGAGCAACTTCATGGACATCAATGCCCATGCCGTTGATCATGCCGATGATGTCTTCGATCTGTTCCGGGTCGACCATGTCGTCCGGCAGATGGTCATTGACTTCGGCATAGGTCAGGTAGCCCTGTTCCAGGCCCTTGCTGATCAGTTGCTTGATTTCGGATTGGGCAGGACGTTCGTTGGCCATGTAGTGCTCGCGCCACCGGCTAGGGGGAAATAGGGAACGTAGCATTATACCAGCCCGGGGCCCGGCCTGCCGGGCGGTGGTCCCGGTGGCCTAGAGCCTGAGGAGGAAGGTCACAGGACCGTCATTGACCAGGCTGACGACCATATGGGCACCAAAGCGGCCCGTTTCCACCCCTGGCGCATGATTTTCGCGACAGATCCCGACAAATCGATTGAACCCGCGTTCAGCCTCCTCCGGCGGTGCCGCGCTGGTGAAGCTCGGCCGCATGCCGGAACGGGTGTCCGCAGCCAGGGTGAACTGGCTGACCAGCAGCAGGCCGCCGCCGGTATCACGCAGCGAGCGGTTCATTTTGCCGGCCTCATCTGCAAAGACACGGTAGCCGAGCACGCGTTCGGCCATCCGCTGCAGCTGGGCCTCGGTATCGCCCGGCTCCATGCCGACCAGGGCCAGCAGGCCGGGGCCGATCTGCCCTATCGCCTCACCTTCCACATGCACGGCGGCCTGGCTGACACGTTGAATCAGGACGAGCATCGGCGGGCTTCCAGGCAAGGGCCGGCCACGATAGCAGCGCCCTTGGCTAAACTGGGGGAGATGAATCCACACCGCAAAGCCCGGCTGGTCTACCGCGCCACCACCCTGTTCGCCCGCCTGCCCTGGCCATTGCTGCGCGGGTTCGCGCACGCCCTGGCCTGGACGTGGGTGCGCCTCGATGCCCGCGAAAGCCGCGTCACCCGCCGCAACCTGGAGCTGGCCTATCCCGAGCTGGACGCACCGGCACGCGAACGCCTGCAGCGCGAGCTGCTGCGCTCCACCGCCCTGCAGGCCATCGAGACCCTGCGCCTGTGGAGCCGGAAGCCCGAAGACAACCTGCGCCTGCACCTGAAGGAGCGGCACGGCCAGGCGCTGTACGACGCGGCGCTGGCCAGCGGCAAGGGCGTGATCGTGGCGGCCCCGCACTACGGCAACTGGGAGCTGCTGAACCAGTGGCTGGCCTCGCGCGGGCAGATCGCCATCGTCTACAAGCCGCCGGAGGACGAGGCCAGCGATGCCTTCCTGCAGATCGTGCGCGGCGGCCACAACGTGCAGCAGGTGCGTGCCGAGGGTCCGGCCGTGCGCCAGTTGTTCAAGGTACTCAAGGACGGCGGCGCCACCGGCATCCTGCCCGACCAGCAGCCCAAGGCCGGCGACGGCGTGTTCGTGCCGTTCTTCGGTGTGCAGGCACTGACCATGACCCTGGTCAACCGGCTGGCTGAGCGCACCGGCGCGACGGTGCTGTATGGCTGGTGCGAGCGCATCGGCCCGGACATGGAATTCGCCCTGCACATCGAGCCGACCGACCCGGCCGTGGCCGACCCGGACCCGCAGGTCGCCGCCACCGCGCTCAACGCAGGCATCGAACGCATCGCCCGCCGCGACCCGGCGCAGTACCAGTGGACCTACAAGCGCTATACGCTGCGGCCACCGGGCAGCGGCGAGGAAGACCCGTACGCGACCGACGAGCATCCGCACTGAAAGCCGCTCCACCCGGCCTGCGACACACCGCCGCAGCACGTTGAATACGACGCTGGCGCCCCCATAGAGACACCGATGTCCGCCTCCCCCGGTCCTGCCATGTCTGCTTCCTCCCTGTTCGGTGATCCGGCGGCGATCCGCTGCGAGCGCGCGGTCGCCGAACTGCGTGCCGGTCGTCCGGTCCTGCTCCACGATGGCCAGGGCCAGCGCCTGGCGGTGATCGCGCTGGACAGCGCCACCGCCAGCAGCTTTGCCGCCTTCGCCAGCGCCGCGCGCGAGCGCCATTACCTTTATCTGACCGCCACCCGCGCCCGCGTGCTCGGCGTGGAGGCACCCGAGGGCGCGCGCCTGCCACTGGCCGGTGTGGCGTTCGATGCCCTGCCCTCGCTGGGCTACCTGCGCGAACCCGGACCGATGCCTGCGGCCTGGAGTGCAGGCGATGCGTTCGATGCCGGCGCGGTGGAACTGGCCCGGTTGGGCCTGCTGCTGCCAGCGATGGTGGCCGTGCGCCTTGAGGCAACTGACAGCACCTTCGATGGCGCCGCCGACGTCGGCCTGTGCGATCTGGCCGAAGGCGCTGCGCATGCCGCACATGATTACGAACTGGTGGCGCGTTCTCCGGTGCCGCTGCGCGATGTGGGCATGACCACGTTCGCGGTGTTCCGCGGCGGCGTCGCCCAGCGCGACCAGGTGGCGATCATCGTCGGCGAACCGGACCTTTCCGGCGTGGTGCCGGTGCGCGTGCATTCGTCCTGCCTCACCGGCGACCTGTTCGGTTCGCTCAAATGCGACTGCGGCGACCAGCTGCGCCGCGGCCTGCGCAAGTTGAAGGAACTGGGCGGTGGCGTGCTGCTGTACCTGGACCAGGAAGGCCGCGGTACCGGCATCGCCGCGAAGATGCGCGCCTACGGCTACCAGCATGACGGGCTGGATACCATCGATGCCGATGCGCAGCTGGGCTTCGGCGCCGATGAGCGCCGCTATGGCAGCGCGGTGGCGATGCTGCGCGGCCTGGGCGTGTCCCGTGTTGCCCTGCTCAGCAACAACCCGACCAAGGCTCAACGCCTGCGCAATGCCGGCATCGAAGTGCTGGACTGCATTCCGGTCACCGGCGAAATCACCGCCGAGAACGAGCACTACCTGCGCACCAAGGCCGACCGCGCCGGGCACCTGCTGGATGTCGACGCGCTGATCCAGGCCGCCCAGTAACGCGGGCGACCTGCTAACGTCTGCGCGGTGCGGCCATCACCGCGCCTGCCCGCCCTGCTGCCCGACGGACGCCCGCGTGACCGAACTTCCTTTGCCTGTTGCTGCCGCCGAAATGCCCCTCGACCACTGGCAACCCCTGCCGCGGCGCGCTGCCCGGTTGGCGGCACTGGAGGGTGCCTTCGGCGGTCTGTTCATCCCCGGCGCACCGCTGGTCGCCCTCTGGTGGTTCTTCGATCTTCCCGGTGGCCTGTGGGCTGCATCGCTAGGCCTGCTGGTCGGCCTCGCCTTCGGTGGCTGGATCGGCCATCGCCGCTTGACCCGCACCCGCTGGCGGCTGGACGCACAGGGCCTGGGCCTGCGCCGCGACCTGATGTGGCAGATGGAAACCCGCATTCCCATTTCGCGCGTGCAGCATCTGGACCTGCGTCGCGGGCCGCTGGAGCGGCGTGCTGGCCTGGCCACGCTGATCGTGCACACCGCCGGCACCCGCCTGAGTGCGGTCACCGTCAACGGGCTGGACGAAGCCGATGCCGAGCGTCTGCGTGACACCCTGGCCCATCAGCTCGACCAGGACGCCGACGCCCTGTGAGCCAGCCGCCACCCCTGCCACCCTCGCTGCCCAACGGTGGCGAAGAACATCGCCTGCACCCGTGGTCGTGGCTGTTCGTGCTGTTGATGCAGTTGCGCCACTATCTCCTGCCGCTGGTCGCGTTGCTGGTGTTCGGCCAACGCGGCGACCGCGATCCGATGTGGGCACAGCTGATCCCGCTGACCGCCATCGCCGCGCTGGTGCTGGTCTCGGTACTGCAATACCTCAGTTACCGCTATCGCATTGGCAATGACGCGATCACCGTGCGCAGCGGCCTGCTGGCGCGCAACCGTCGCGAGATCCCCTTCGCCCGAATCCACAATGTGGAAGTGCGGCAGAACCCGTTGCATCGACTGTTCGGGGTTGCCGAACTGCGCCTGGAATCGGCCGGTGGCGTGCGCCCGGAGGCGGAGATGCGCGTGCTGCGGCTGGACCAGGCGCTGGCCCTGGAACAGCTGGTGCGCCAGCGTGGACAGGCGCCCCAGCCAACGCCGGGCGACGCGCCGGTTGCCAGTGTCGTGCCATCCGACGATGAGCAGGTACTGCTGCGCCTGTCGAGCTGGGATGTGCTGCGCATGGGCCTGCTGTCCAACCGTGGCTGGGCGCTGGCGATCGCCGCCTTCGGTGTTCTGTTCCAGACCGTACCGCGCCAAGTGATGGACGATGCCATCCAGCGCGGCGGGCGCGAGGCCTTCGGCTACGCCAGCCATCTGCATGCCGGGGTGACGGGTGGGCTGGTGCTGTTGGCGGCGGCATTGCTGCTGGGCTGGCTGTTGTTGCGGGTGCTGTCGGTGGTGTTGACGCTGCTGCGTTACCACGGCTTCACCCTCAGCGAGCGCGAACGGCGCCTGACCGTCTCCACCGGCCTGCTCAGCCGTACCCGCAGCAGCGTCGCGCGCCGCCGCATCCAGGCATGGACGCTGGGCGAGAGCACCCTGCAGCGCTGGTTCGGATTGCGCCAGCTGCGCATCGACAGCGCCGCCGGTGGCCCCTCGCGCGACGACGACCGCGCGCTGCGCGAACTGGCCCCGCTGGCTGGCGCGGGCACCTGCGACGACCTGGTGCGCCATCTGCTGCCACAGCTGCAATGGCCACCACAGCAGTGGCAACCGATACCGCAACGCGGATGGTGGCGCCTTTCGTTGTCCACCTTGCTGATGGTACCGTTGCTGACCGCCGCGCTGTACTGGCGCTGGGGCCTGCCGGCCTTGGCACTGCTGGCCTGGCTGCCGGTCAGCCTGTTGATCGCGCACCGGCAGATGGCCCGGATGGGCTGGCACCTGGATGGCCAGTTCGTGGCGGTGCGGGGCGGCTGGTGGAAGCGCTGGTGGCGCTGGGCCGAGCTCGACAAGGTGCAGGGCCTGCGTCTGCAGCGCTCACCGCTGGACAAGCTGCTGGGTACGGCCAGCCTGCAGCTGGATACCGCCGGTGCGCACGGTGACGTGGCACTGGCGCTGCGCTACCTGCCGCAGGCGCGTGCACATGCGTTGATGGAAGAACTGGCAACCGCGCTGGCCCGGCGCAAGCTGCGCTGGTAGCGCGGCCGAGTATCGAACCGCCCATCCACGCATGGCGTGGATCTACTGCGGTGCAGGGGTCGGATCCCATTCCGCAGGAATGGGCTCTGACCCCTGCGCATCTATCGCCGTTGCGACGGCCCCCAGTAGCCCAGGTCCTTGCGGATCTGCAGGTCACGCACCCAGCTGCCAAACGGCTTGCGACGCAGCGCACCCATCTCGCCGGACAGGAAATCCTCGGTCGCGGCGATCACCCGCTCGCTGGACAGGCCATCGCGATAAGGGTGGATGGTATCGGCGTAGCGCACGATCTCCGCCTGCAACGCCGCATCCGGATGCAGCGCGCGCGCCAGCATTGTCGGCAGCTGCTGCGGATCGTCGAAATCGATCATGTGCGGCTTCGGCACGCGGTTGCGGAAGGTCACCACCGGCTTGTGCTGGACGATGAACTCGGAAACGATCGATGAGGTGTCTGATACCAGCACGTCGGCGGCGCGCTGGGCGGCCATCACCTGCTCGGGTTCGATGAACCGCGCATTGGCGCCGGCCAGCGCGCGGTAGCGTTCGAACAGTTCCGGCGGGCACTTGGGGTGCAGGGTCAGCAGCCAGTAGTGCTGCCCGGCGGCGATGTCGGCCGCGATCTGCGCATGCAGGTGCGGGGCCGCACTCAAGCGCTCGGTGAAGGTTGAGCCGAACAGGATCACTGGGCGACCGCCGGCCGCACTGCGCAGCGCGGCACTGTCGTCGCCATCGTCGCGGAACAGAGGGTCCAGCTTCGGCCAGCCGGTTTCAGCCACAGCGAAATGACCCTGCAGTGCCGCGATCTCGCGGAACGGCGCGGTAGTGGCAGGGCCTTGGGTGCAGTAAAGGTCGAACATGCCGCGCACCCGGAAGTGGCCACGCGCACTGTCGCGCTTTTCCACGTTGAAGCCATGGAACAGCTGCACCTTGGCCCCCGACAGGAAGGTCGGCACCCAGTTGGCCGCACTGAACACCGCCCGCGGACGCATCGCCAGGGCCTGCTTCAGGCCGATGTTGGGCACGCCGGGCAGCTGGCTGCCGGCCGCACCATCTTCGAACCAGGCCGCCACTTCCTGGCCGGAAGCGTGCAAGGCCTGCACCAACGGGGCGAGAATAGGCAGCGCATAGCGCTCCGTCGCAAACAACAGGTACCCGGCCATCATGTCCTCCACGACCGCTCCCATCGAACGGCCTCGCATCTCGGCCTGCATTATCGCGTTCAACGAGGCCGGGCGCATCGGCGACTGCCTGGCCTCGCTCGCCTTCTGCGACGAGATCGTGGTGGTGGACTCGCTGTCCACCGATGCCACGGTGGCCATCGCCGAGGCTGCCGGCGCCCGCGTGCTGCAGCGCCCGTTCGATGGTTTCCGCAGCCAGAAGGCATTCTGCGTCGAGCAGGCCCGCCACGAATGGGTACTGTGCCTGGACGCCGACGAGCGCGTCAGCCCGGAACTGCGCACGGCCATCGAGCAGGCCCGCGACGGCGGCTTTGCAGGTCATGCCGGCTACCGCTTCGCCCGCCTGTCGGAGTACTTCGGCAGATTCCTGCGCCACGGCAATGCCTATCCGGACCGGGTGCTGCGCCTGTTCGACCGCCGCCAGGGCGGCTGGCGCGGCAAGCGCGAGATCCATGAGGCGGCCAGCGTCGATGGCACCGTCGGCACCCTGCGCGGAGACCTCATCCACTTCCCTTACCGCTCGCTGCAGCAGCAGCTGGCCAAGACCGAGAAGTACGCGCGGATGATGGCCGAGCACGAGTTCGCGCGCGGCAAGCGGGCCACCCTCGGCAAGCTGGTGCTGGCGCCGGCCTGGCGGTTCTGGCGCGGCTTCCTGTTCCGGGGCGGCTTCCGCGACGGCTGGCATGGCCTGGTGTATGCCTATGTGCGCGCCAACTACGTGCGCCAGAAGACCATCATGCTGTGGATGCTGGGCAACGGTCAGGCCGTGTCCGACCCGCCCAACCCCTGAGCGGGGAGTCGGCCGGGGCTGGAGGCTACCGGGCGATCTTTGCCCGGTGCCGCGCACCTTCCACGATCGACAGGCCGGTCAGCAGGCCGACGATGGTGACGTAGAAACTGGCGGTCATCTGGTGCGCGAACATCGACTGGGTCAGCCCGCACAGGATGTAGGACACCACCACCATCACGCCGGCGGCGGCGGGGCCACGGAAGGTGATGTGCCCGCTGCGCCGGTGCAGGCGCACGAACACCCACAGGGGCACGCCATACACGGCCAGCAGCAGCAGCAGGCCCGGCACGCCCTGGGTAGCGGCCCACTCGGCGACATCGTTGTGGGCATGGCCAAGGTGGCAGCGCTGTTCCTGCGGATCCTCGCGGCAGATCGGTACCCGCTTCATGGCATTGTCGAAGTGGCCGACGCCCACCCCGATCAGCGGGTGATCAAGGAAGGTCTCCCACGCCACCTGCAGGCGCTCAACCCTGGCCCCCGCCGATGAGTCGCTGTCGCCCTGCTCCATGCGTTGCACATCGCTGTGCAGTTCGGTCAGGCGCACTTGATGGCGCAGCTCAGGCACCGACAGCATCAGGGTCGCTGCGATGGCCAGCATGCCGGCAAGCACCGACAGGCGCGCCACGCCGGTGCGCCAGCGCAGGCTGAGTGCCAGCACCACCAGCAGCGCCAGCAGCGCTGCGAACACGCCACGGCTGCCGGTGAGGACAATGGTTCCGCAACCGGCGGCCGTGCCGACGATCACCAGCGACCAGCGTCGCGAGGGCCGGCAGAACACCAGCAGCACCATCAGCATCACCACGATGTCGGCGAGCACGATTGCGTTGGTGGACAGTTCCGCGCGCGCCGCGCCTCCCAGTACCTGCATCAACGCCAGCGCGAAGGTACCCAGCAGGCCGGCGAACGCGCCACGCCACAACCAGCGCATGTCCGGCCGCAACGCGCAGACCCATAACGCGATCCACGGGATCACCAGGAATCGCGAGCGGTTGTCGACATTGCGCAGGCCGTGCTCGAACACCACCATCGAGAGCACGCCCAAAGCCAGCACCGCCAGCGTCAGCCAGGTCAACACCCTGATCGGCTGGGCATCCATGTGCCGCGCGCGCCACAGCAGTTCCGGCACCATCAGCGTGGTGACCAGCAACACCAGGCCATACGGCAACAGGTTGATCGGGATGGTCAGCACCAGCGCCGGCATGCAGAACAGGCCGATCTGCGCCAACCAGTGCGCAGCGCGCGGGCGACCACCAACGGGTACGCCCAGCGGATCGCCGACCGTGGATTCCAGGTTGTGCTGTGAAGCTGCCACGTCGAAAAGTTTCGCTGCGATCCTGCGGAATGAACGGGATCGCCGACACGGCCGACCCCACGCTGACGTTTTACTGCCTTTGGCGCTGCTTGGGCAGTCTGGACAAGCGCAGGCCGGAGTGGTTACTCCTCACGCTGCAACCGCCGTTCGCGTTCGTGCTCGTCGGCGCTGGCCACGCACCGGCCCTGCACCGCCGCGGCCGGCACCAGCCACCAACGGCGGCGGTTGGCGATACCGGCCAGTTCGGCCCGGTTGCGGTCGATGCAGGGCAGCAACGCGTCTTCGTGGACCAGCAACCAGCGCCGCTGCGGCGCCAACTGCTGCCATTCCACGGCCGTGGCCAGCTGTGCATCCCAAGGCTCGTTGAAACCAAAGGTTGCTGCCGGCCGGTCGGCCATCAACAGATTCTGCTCTTTCCAGGCCACCAGTCCCAGCTCGGCATCGGCGCCGATGCGCTGGCCGGTATGCCGCATCAGGCCGCGGGCAGAACTTGAATCATTCAGCAGCGGATAGCCGATCAGGCTGTACAGCACCCAGACAGCCGTCAGGGTCGAGACCAGTGCCAGCTGGCGACGGCCGCGCCCGAACAACAGCAGGCTGGCCATACCCCAGCCGCCCATCGCCATCGCCGCCCAGGCCAGGGCGTTCATCTCGCCATTGCCGATGCCCCGCGTCTGCATCAGCCGCGTTTCGAAGCCGGGCTTGCCCAGCAGGGCCGCCAGCCCGGCGGCCAAGGTGCCCAGCGACAGCAGCAGGGTGAACGCGCCCAGCAGCCATTGTGCGTCGCGCCGGCGCAGCAGCCCCGGCAGCAACGGCGCCAGCGCCAGGCAGAACATCGGCAGCGCCGGCAGGATGTAGACGTCGCGCTTGCCATTGGGAATCGAGAAGAACAGCACGATCAGCGCCCACCAGCCCAGCAGCAGCAGATAGCGCGCATCCCGACGCTGCAGCCGGCGCCGCCAGGCGGGGATCGCCCATGGCAACGCCAGGAAGGCGGGAATCCACATCGACGGCATGGTGCCCAGGAAGTACCACCAGGGCTGGTGGTGGTCCCATGATTGCGCATAGCGCTTGGCGGTCTGCCGGAACAGGATGTCGTCCATGTAGGCCAGGTACTCGCCGGAGCGGGTCGCCAGCGCGGTCATCACCATCGGCACCAGCCACAGTGCGATGGCCAGCACGAACGCCAAGGGCGCCAGCCAAAAGCGCAGGTAGCGTGCATGCAGCCGCACCCGCGGCCAGTGCAGCGCCGAACCGATCACCGCTGGCACGATCATCAGCAGCGCGATCACGCCCACGCCCTTGGTGATCACCCCTATGCCGGCAAAGAACCAGCCCAGCCACCACCAGCGCCACGCGGGCCCCAGCAGCAGGTGGCGCAGCAGACCGTAATTGGCCAGGGTAATGAACAACACCACCAGCGGGTCGATCTGCGCCTTCTTCGACTGGAAGGTGAACTGCAGGGCGAACAACAGCGCCCAGCCCGCGTACAGGCCGACCTGCCGCGTCCACAGACGCCGGCCCAGATCGACCACGCACCACAGCGTGCCGAGTGCAGCGATCAGCGAGGGCAGCAGGAACGCCACCCGCCAGTTGCCGACCACGCTGTACAGCGTGGCCTGCCACCACATCAGCATCGGCGGCTTGTCCGAGTACAGCTCCAGCCCACGGTGCGGGAACAGCCAGTCGCCGCTGTCCACCATCTGCTTGGCGACCAGGGCGAAGCGCGGTTCGTCCGAGGGCCAGGGATCGCGTAGTCCCAGGCCGGCACCCAACACCAACAGGGCCATCACAACGAACAGCCACGTCTGGCGTGATGCACGGGTTTTCAGCATGGGGGCTCGGACAGCGGTTGGGTCAGCCCTTTTTTAGCAGACGCGCGTAGAAAAATCCGTCAGCATCGTTTTCACCGGGCAGGCGCTGGCGCGCGATACCGTCACAGTCCAGACCAAATGCGTCATCCAGCGCGACCGCTTCCGCATCCGCGTGCCACTTCAGGAAGCCCTTTACCTGATCGACGTTCTCCGCGCGCAGGATCGAGCAGGTGGCATACAGCAGCACACCACCGGGGCGCAGCATCGACCAGCAGGCTTCCAGCAACCGGGCCTGGATGCCGACGAGAGCATCGATGTCCTCCGCACGGCGATGGAACATCACGTCCGGCTGCCGACGGATGACGCCGGTGGCCGAGCACGGTGCATCCAGCAGGATCGCGTCGAACGGAACGCCGTCCCACCATGCCCCCGGATCGCTGGCATCGGCCACCAGGACCTCGGCACCTTCGCCGACACCGGTGCGGGCGAACGTATCCTTGGCGCGCGCCAGGCGACGGGCGTCGATATCCAGCGCCAGCAATCGCAGGCTGGGGTCGCGCTCAAGCAGGTGCGCGGCCTTGCCACCCGGCGCGGCACACGCGTCGAGCACTCGGCTGCCGGTCAGCGGCGCCAGTGCGTCGGCGGCACATTGTGCCGACAAATCCTGCACCGACAGCAGGCCTTCGCCGAATCCGGGCAACTGGTTCACCGGAACCGGCACAGCCAGTCGCAGCGCATCGGCGCTCAGCGTGCTGGCTTCGGCGGCAATGCCGGCCTCGGCCAAGTCCGCCATCACCTTGTCGCGCCCGCCCTGCTGGCGGTTGGCACGCAGCCACAACGGCGCCGGCTGCAGGCTGGCAGTGAAGATCGCCTCGGCCTGTGCCGGCCAGTCGCGTTCGACGGCCTCGGCCAGCCAGAGCGGAAATGCGTCGCGTGCCGGTTGTTCGGGGAAGCCCTCGCGCTGCGCCCGGCGCAGGATCGCGTTGACCAGGCCCGCCTGGCGTTCACGGCCAAGTGCGCGTGCAGCATCGACCGTGGCCGACAGCGCCGCATGGGCGGGCAGTTCCAGCACATCCAGCTGGGCGAAGCCCACCATCAGCAGCGTGCGCAGGTCGGCATCGCGTGCGGACAGCGGCTTCTGCATCCATCCCTGCAGGGCGGCGTCATAGGTGCTGCGACGGCGCAGCACCGCAAAGCACAGCGCTTCAAGCAGCGCACGGTCGCGGGTGTCGGCCAGTTTGGGCAGCGCCCAGGCCAGCTCCGCCTTGAGCGAACGACCGCGGGTGAACACCTGCGCCAGCACGCGCGCCGCCAGCATGCGGGTAGCCGCGCCCGGTGCTGCCTTGGCGATGGAAAAATCGTTTCCCTTGCTCACCCGTCAAACCCCCACGCGCAGGTCACGGCGGGCATTGAGGTAGTCGGCGGCGGTGATCGCCTTGCCGCCTTCCCGCTGCAACACGCGCAGGCGCAACGCGCCCTGCCCGCAGGCGATGTCGATGCCCTCGCGGCCAGCGGCCAGCACCGTACCCGGCGCTTTGCCATGGGCCACATCCAGCGCCACCGCGCCATGGATGCGTACGCGCTCACCGGCCAGCAGTGCCTCGGCAATCGGCCACGGATTGAACGCACGCACCGTACGCGCAAGCGCTTCGGCGTCCTGCGCCCAGTCCAGCTTTGCCTCGGCCTTGTCCAGCTTGTGCGCGTAAGTCACACCCTGCTCCGGCTGCGGCCGCGCGATCGGCTTGATGCCGGCACGCAGCAGGCCCAGTCCATCGGACAGCACCTGAGCGCCGAGCTCGGCCAGCTTGTCGTGCAGCTGGCCACCGGTATCGGTGGCGGCGATGGCCAGCTCCTGGTGCAGCAGCACCGGGCCCGTATCCAGGCCCGCTTCCATCTGCATCAGGCAGATGCCGGTCTTATCGTCGCCGGCCTGGATGGCACGCTGGATCGGTGCGGCGCCGCGCCAGCGCGGCAGCAGCGAACCATGCACGTTCCAGCAACCGTGGGTCGGGATGTTCAGCACCGCCTTGGGCAGGATCAGGCCATAGGCCACCACCACCATCAGGTCCGGCTGCAGGTCACGCAGCTGCTGCTGGGCCGCCTCGTCCTTCAGCGTTTCCGGCTGGTACACGGGAATGCCGCGGGCGACCGCTTCCAGCTTGACCGGTGAAGGCGCCAGCCCACGGCCGCGACCGGCCGGGCGATCAGGCTGCGTATAGACAGCCACCACCTCGTGATGACGCGCGGCCGCGCGCAGCGACGACACCGCGAATTCCGGCGTACCGGCAAAGACAATCCTCATGGCAACCCCACTTGCAGGATGAAATCGTGCAGGAAAAAAAACGGCGCCGTCGGCCGGCGCCATGCAGCCCGCGCGTCACGCGCAGGCGCGGGCCACCCCGAAGGGCGGCCCACAACAGCCATCACGCCACGTGCTTGCGCTGTTTGGCCAGCTTCTTGCGGACCATCTCGCGCTTCAGCGGCGACAGGTAGTCGATGAACAGCTTGCCGTCCAGGTGATCCATCTCGTGCTGCACGCAGACCGCCAGCAGGCCGTCGGTGCTCAACTCCTGCGGCTGCCCCTGGCGGTCCAGGAACTTGACGGTGATGGTGTCGGCACGGGTCACGTCAGCGAAGATGCCGGGCACCGACAGGCAGCCTTCCTGGTACACCTGGCCCCCGTCCTTGGCGACGATTTCCGGGTTGATGAACACGCGCGGCTCGTTCTTTTCTTCACTTACGTCGATGACCATGAAGCGCTGGTGCACGTCCACCTGGCTGGCAGCCAGGCCGATGCCCGGAGCGTCGTACATGGTCTCGAACATGTTGTCGAGCAGCTCCTGGAACGCCGGCGTGGTCACGTCGGCGGCATCGATCAACGCAGCCTTGGTACGCAGGCGCGGATCGGGGAACTCAAGGATGGGGAGTAAAGCCATGGCAGTTTCCGGGGGTGGGGCCGGGTTACGCCGGCATACGTCGCAGATTCTAGCTCCAACGCTTGCCTTGCGCCCCGGTTTCTGGACTATAGTGCGCGAACCTGTTGGGGAATCAGGGCTTCACACCTATGTTGCTTCGTTTTCGTACGGTCGTCGCCGCGGCGATGCTGACCGTGGCTGCCTATGCTACCGCCGTGGAAGTGAATGGCGGGCACCCGGACACCTATGTGGTCCGCAAAGGGGACACCCTGTGGGACATCGCAGGACGTTTCCTGCAGAAACCATGGCTGTGGCCGGAGATCTGGCAGGCCAATCCGCAGGTCGCCAATCCACACCTGATCTATCCCGGTGACGTCCTCAGCCTGGCCTACCTGGACCGTGTGACGGCCCAGCCCGGCCCGCGCCAGGAAGCCCCGGTCACCGGCGTGCCACTGGCACAGGTCGAGCCGTTCCTGAAGCAGCTCAGCGTGGTCGGCAGCATCGAACAGCTGCCCTATGTGGTCGGCCTGGAAGACAACCGCCTGCGCGCCACCGGTGGGCAGACCGCCTATGTACGCCTGGCCGACGCCCAGACCGGGCAGCGCTGGGCCGTGGTCCGCCCGACCGTGCGCTACGCCCAGCCCAAACCAACCGAGGACCTGACCGCCAACGGCGATGTCACCCCGGGCAGCGGCAACCTCTGGAAGGCCTTCAGCGCGCCCAACCACCGCCGCGGCGTCTTGGGTTACGAGCTGGCGCAGGTCGGCACCGGCACCATCACCCAGGTGGCCGGCGGCAAGACCGAAGCGTCGACCCTGGTCCTGGACAACGCCAGTGGCGGCCGTGAAGTGCGTGCCGGCGACCGTCTGGTGCCGGTCGAGGCCACGCCGTACGACCTGCAGTTCTTCCCGCATGTGCCTGCCGCCGGCGTGGAAGGCGTGGATGTGCGCGTACTGGCAGTCACCGACATGTTCAGCACCGGCGGCCCGCGCGATGTGATCGCGATTTCCGCTGGCCGCGCCCAGGGCGTGGACAACGGCACCGTGTTCTCGCTGTGGCGCCATGGCAGCCATGTGGCGCACCGGATGAAGTTCCCGGGGTCCTCGCGCATGGACGACTCGACCACCACGGGCGCCGGCCGGGTCAGCCTGCCGGATGAGTACGCCGCACATGCCATGGTCTTCCGCACCTTCGACAACGTCAGCTATGCGCTGGTGATGCAGGGCGTGAAGCCGGTGCGTGTGGGCTATAGCGCGCTGCATCCGGACGCGAAATGATCCAGCGCCGGGCTCTGCCCGGGCTCGGTAGGCAGCGCCGGCCGCATCGGCCGGCAACCTCCGGGATACCCTGACAGCAATACGCGAAGGCGCCCTAGGGCGCCTTCGTCGTGTGGGGCCGATAGTCGGGGGATGACTGAGCATGGACATGAGGCGCTGCTGCGCCTGTTGATCGCGGGGGGTTCCCTGGCACCCCGGCGCGCGCTGCTGCAGACCACCGGCAATGCAGACGCCGTGTTGGCGCTGGGCGTTGCAGGCTGGCGGGCCCACGGCTGCACGCCGGAACAATGCGCTGCGCTGGAGCGTCCCGACACCCGTGCCCTCGCGCTTGCGCAGCGCTGGCTGCAGCAGCCGGATCATCACCTGCTGGCCTGCAACGATCCTGCCTTTCCGCCCGTCCTGCTCGATGTACCCAATCCGCCCCTGGCGCTGTTCGTTGCCGGGGATCCGGCCATCGCCTGGCGTCCCGCGGTGGCCCTGGTCGGCAGCCGTTCACCCACTCCCGCCGGGCGTGCCCTCGCCGCCCGGTTTGCCACCTGCTTCGTCGAGGCCGGGTTGGCCGTGACCAGTGGATTGGCGGCAGGTATCGATGCCGCCGCCCACCAGGCGGCGCTGGACGCAGGCGGTTGCACCGTCGCGGTGATCGGCACCGGCCCGGACCGTGCCTATCCCACCAGCCACGCCCGCCTGCAGGCCAGAATCGCGGCCGAAGGTGTGGTAGTCAGCGAGTACCTGCCAGGCACGCCCGCACGGCCGGGCCACTTCCCCGCACGCAACCGGCTGGTGGCCGGGCTGGCCCTGGCGACGGTGGTGGTCGAGGCCGCACAACGCTCGGGCGCCCTGATCACCGCCCGGCTGGCGGCCGAAGCGGGCCGCGAGGTCTGTGCGATACCCGGCTCGGTACTCAATCCGCGCGCCGCCGGCTGCCACCGGCTCATCCGTGAAGGGGTTGCCCTGGTCGAACGCCCCGAGGAAGTGCTGGAACTGCTGGCCCCGGCATTGCGCCACCAGCTTCCGGGCTTGCAAACCCGGCTTGCCACCCCCACTGAACAGGCAGCGCCGGCGGACCTGCCGGCATGCTGGGCGAACGACGCTGACTACCAGCGCTTGTGGCAGGCGCTGGGGCACGACCCAATCAGTATGGATTCACTGATCACGCAGTGTGGATTGACGGCGTCGGAGGTGTCCTCCATGCTGCTGGCCATGGAACTTGCGGGGATCGTGGTGTGCGTACACGGCCGCTACTGTCGACGTCCCTAGTTTCTTCACCTCCACAGCGTCGCGCGACGCAGGCCGAGGGGCAATGAAAGAGAGCATCCTGGATGTACTGTTGTACCTGTTTGAACACTATTTCAGCGAAGATGCGGACCTGATCCGTGACCGCGACTCACTGCAGAATGGCCTGATCCAGGCCGGTTTCAGCCCCACTGAGATCAACAAGGCATTCGAATGGCTCGATGCCCTGGCAGCGCAGCGCCCAAGCGCGGCCCAGGCACGGGTCGATGGCCCGGTGCGCATCTATCACGGCCCGGAGCTGGACAAGCTTGATGTGGAATGCCGTGGTTTCCTGCTGTACCTGGAACAGCACGGCATCCTTGATGCCGGCCAGCGCGAGCTGGTGCTGGACCGGGCAATGGCCCTGGACCAGGACGAACTGGACCTGGACGACCTGAAGTGGGTGGTGCTGATGGTGCTGTTCAACCAGCCCGGCGCCGAGGCGGCCTACGCCTGGATGGAAACGCAGATGTTCGTGGACGAGCCAGAACCCCTGCACTGACCGTACACTTGGGGGCCGTGCGCATTCAGGAGCGTCCCCCGTGAGTGAGTGGTTCCATGCCGAAGGCAACCGCCAGCAAGGCCCGTTGCCCTCGGAACAGTTGATCGAGCTGTTCCGTAGCAACCAGATCACCCTGGACACCCTGGTCTGGCGCGACGGCTTGCCGCAATGGCAGCCGTTGCGCAACGTGGTCGACGAACTGGGCCTGATCGTGCCCGCTGTTGATGCAGCCGCCACTGTCGCTGTGGCGCCGCCACCTCCTGCCGCTCCTCTGCCGCCGACCCTGCCGCCTGCCTCGCCCTACGCGACCACGCCGATGGACGCTGCACCGGTCGCGAAGAAGGGCCTGTCCGGCTGCGCGTTGACCGCCATCATCGGCGGCGTTGCCCTGCTGGTGGTGGTGCCGATCCTGGCCATCCTTGCAGCCATCGCCCTGCCGGCCTACAACGATTACACCATCAAGGCCAAGGTCGCCGGCGCGATCACGGTGCTGCAGCCGCTGAAGGACAAGGTCCAGCATTTCGCCGATGACCAGGGCCGTTGCCCGGGCGCCAACGACGCCGGTTTCCCGGCGGCGGACGAATTCGCAGGCCAGGGCCTGTCGGCCGTGCATATCGGCCGCTTCAACAATGGTCACTGCGGCATCGAAGCAACGCTTGCGGTTCCGGGCAAGAGCCAGGATGGCGACCTGCTGTGGCTCGAGTACGACCGTGACAGCGGACGCTGGGAATGCAGCGGCGAAAGCGACGACAAGTATCTGCCCACGCAATGCCACGGCTGAGCCGCGCATCGGGCAACCCACCAAGGACGACCCAACAGGGGACATGCAATGACTGAGTGGTACTACGCCGAAGGACAGCAACGCCAGGGCCCGTTGGAGGTCACCGAGATCCGCCAGCGTTTCCAGCGCGGCCAGTTGACCCTGGACACCCTGGTCTGGCGCGAAGGCATGGGACAGTGGGCACCGCTGCGGCAGATGGTGGACGAACTGGGCCTGCAGACCCTGGCCGATGCCAGCACCTCCACCGCCACCGGTGGCTTCGACCTGCGCAACGACTACGCCGCGATCGACAACGGCACCGCGCCCCTGCCCGGCACCGGCGCCCTCAGCAACTCGCCTTACACCGCGCCCGGCGCAGTCGGCGGCGACCATTCGCAGCCGGTACAGGGCGGCGAAGTGGTCTATGCCGGCTTCTGGAAGCGCTTCGCCGCTTACCTGATCGACTATTTCGTCCTGCTGATTCCCAGCGGCGTGGTCGGTGGCATCCTGGGCCTGGTGCTCGGCACCGGCATGGGGGCGGCCGGCAGCGGCGAAACAGCGGTGGAAGTGGTCAGCCAGCTGATCAGTGGTCTGGCTGGCCTGTTCATCGCCGCCGCCTACTACGGCTGGTTCCATGCCTCCCGCGGCGGCGCCACCCTCGGCAAGATGGCCATCGGCATCAAGGTCGTGCGCGGCAACGGTGATCGCCTGACCCTGGGTCGCAGCATCGGCCGCTACTTCGCCACCATCCTCAGTGGCCTGACCCTCTGCATCGGCTACCTGATGGCCGCCTTCACCGAGCGCAAGCAGGGTCTGCATGACCTCATCTGCGACACGGTGGTGGTCGACCGCTGGGCCTACACCGACCAGCCGCAGCTGCAGCGCCGCGAGCTGGGCACGGTGACCATCGTGATCCTGGTGCTGGGCGGCCTGCTGATGCTGGCCGGTTTCGCCGCGATCATCATCGCCGTCGGCGTCATCGCCAACATGGCGTCCTGATCAGGGATCGAGGGCCAATGCGCCGTCGCAGACGGCCATCCTCACGCCTCCCTGCTTGACAACGGCAGGCCGGGCGTGATTCCTCTAATAAGGTGAAACCTGAACGCCCGGCACAGTCCCGGGCGTTCAGTTTATTGATTTGCCCGTGGCCGCTTCACTAATGCGGCCGTTTGCTCCACCCTAGCGGCCCTTCCCCGCGGCTTACCCACAGACCCTGCTGCCATGCCCAAGCACCTGCTCATCGTTGAATCGCCGGCCAAAGCCAAGACGATCAACAAATACCTCGGCAAGGACTACACGGTCCTGGCCTCGTATGGGCACGTGCGTGACCTGATCCCGAAGGAAGGCGCGGTTGACCCTGACAACGGGTTCGCCATGCATTACGACGTGATCGAGAAGAACGAAAAGCATGTCGATGCAATCGCGAAGGCCGCAAAGGGCGCCGACGACATCCTGCTGGCGACCGATCCGGATCGCGAGGGTGAAGCGATCAGCTGGCATATCGCCGAGATCCTGAAGGAGCGCGGGCTGGTCGGGGACAAGCCGATGCAGCGCGTGGTCTTCACCGAGATCACGCCGCGCGCGATCAAGGAAGCCATCAGCCAGCCGCGCGAGATCGCCAGCGACCTGGTCGATGCCCAGCAGGCGCGCCGCGCGCTGGACTACCTGGTCGGCTTCAACCTGTCGCCGGTGCTGTGGCGCAAGGTTCAGCGCGGCCTGTCCGCAGGCCGCGTGCAGAGCCCGGCGCTGCGCATGATCGTCGAGCGCGAGGAAGAGATCGAAGCCTTCATCGCCCGCGAATACTGGTCGATCGCCGCCGAGTGCGCGCATCCCTCGCAGCACTTCAACGCCAAACTGATCAAGCTGGACGGGCAGAAGTTCGAGCAGTTCACCGTCACCGACGGCGACACCGCCGAGGCCGCCCGCCTGCGCATCCAGCAGGCAGCACAGGGCGCCCTGCATGTCACCGACGTGGCCAGCAAGGAGCGCAAGCGTCGCCCCGCGCCGCCGTTCACCACCTCCACGCTGCAGCAGGAAGCCTCGCGCAAGCTGGGTTTCACCACCCGCAAGACCATGCAGGTCGCGCAGAAGCTGTACGAAGGCATGGACATCGGCGGCGAAGAAGGCACGGTCGGCCTGATCTCGTACATGCGTACCGACTCGGTGAACCTGTCGCAGGACGCGCTGGCCGAGATCCGCGACGTGATCGCCCGTGATTACGGCATCGCCTCGCTGCCCGACCAGCCCAATACCTACCAGACCAAGTCCAAGAATGCCCAGGAAGCGCACGAAGCAGTGCGCCCGACCTCGGCATTGCGTACCCCGGCCCAGGTCGCGCGGTTCCTGACCGACGACGAGCGCAAGCTGTACGAGCTGATCTGGAAGCGTGCAGTGGCCTGCCAGATGATCCCGGCCACGCTCAACACCGTCAGCGTGGATCTGTCGGCCGGCAGCGAACACGTGTTCCGCGCCAGCGGCACCACCGTGGTCGTGCCCGGTTTCCTGGCCGTGTACGAGGAAGGCAAGGACAGCAAGAGCGCCGAGGATGACGACGAAGGCCGCAAGCTGCCGGCGATGAAGCCGGGCGACCGCGTGCCGCTGGAACGCATCGTGGCCGACCAGCACTTCACCCAGCCGCCGCCGCGCTTTACCGAAGCGGCGCTGGTGAAGGCGCTGGAAGAGTACGGCATCGGCCGTCCTTCGACCTACGCCTCGATCATCCAGACTCTGCTGTTCCGCAAGTACGTGGAAATGGAAGGCCGCAGCTTCCGCCCGTCCGATGTCGGCCGTGCGGTGTCCAAGTTCCTGTCCAGCCACTTCACCCAGTACGTCGACTACGACTTCACCGCCAAGCTGGAAGACGAGCTCGATGCCGTCTCGCGCGGCGAGGAAGAGTGGATTCCGCTGATGTCGCGCTTCTGGGGACCGTTCAAGGAACTGGTCGAAGACAAGAAGGAATCGGTCGACCGCGCCGAGGCCAGTGGCGCGCGCGAGCTCGGCACCGACCCCAAGACCGGCAAGCCGGTCAGCGTGCGCCTGGGCCGGTTCGGGCCTTACGCGGCCATCGGCAGCACGGCCGAAGATGCCGAGGACAAGCCCAAGTTCGCTTCGCTGCGGCCGGGCCAGTCCATGCACACCATTTCCCTGGAAGACGCGCTGGAGCTGTTCCTGATGCCGCGCGCGCTGGGTGAGGACAAGGGCGAGGACGTCAGCGTCGGCATCGGCCGCTTCGGCCCGTTCGCCAAGCGCGGCAGCACCTACGCCTCGCTGAAGAAGGAAGACGACCCGTACACCATCGACCTGGCCCGCGCCGTGTTCCTGATCGAAGAGAAGGAAGAAATCGCGCGCAACCGGATCATCAAGGAGTTCGAGGGCAGCGACATCCAGGTGCTGAACGGTCGTTTCGGCCCGTACATCAGCGACGGCAAGATGAACGGCAAGATCCCCAAGGATCGTGAGCCGGCATCGCTGACCCTGGCCGAAGTGCAGCAGTTGATGGAAGAAACCGGCAAGCCGGTGCGCAAGGGCTTCGGCGCCAAGAAGGCGGCCGCGAAGAAGGCCCCGGCCAAGAAAGCGGCAGTGAAGAAGGAAGCTGCGCCGAAGAAGGCGGCTGCCAAGAAGGCGCCGGCAAAGAAGGCAGCTGCGAAGAAGGCACCGGCGAAGAAGGCCGTAGCCAAGAAGGCACCGGCAAAGAAGGCAGTCAAAAAGGCTACCAAGTAGATCCACGCCATGCGTGGATGAGATGCCAAGGTGTGCGGACCAACGGTCCGCCCCCACCGCTCCACCCGTTGTGCACGCAGCGGGGGGATAATGAAGGCCCACGCCGGGCCCGGTCGCCGCCATGAAAGAACTCACACTGGACACCGCAGTCGCCACGCTTCGCAGTGGCGGGGTGATCGCCTACCCGACCGAAGCAGTCTGGGGCCTGGGGTGCGACCCTTCGCATGAGGCAGCGGTACACCTGCTGCTGCGGCTGAAGCAGCGCCCGATCGAGAAAGGCATGATCCTGGTGGCTGCGGAACTGTCGCAACTGCAGGGCTGGGTGCGCCTGCAGGCCCTGCCCGATGCACGCCAGCGTGCGGTGCTTGCCAGCTGGCCTGGCGCCAACACCTGGATCCTGCCGGCCGGCACCCGCGCCCCCGGCTGGATCACCGGCGAACACAGCGGCATCGCGGTACGCATCAGCGCCCACCCGCTGGTCGCAGCGCTTTGCCAGGCCTGGGGTGGCCCTCTGGTCTCCACCAGCGCCAACCTTGCCGGCGAGCCCCCCGCGCGCAGCCGCGAAGAGCTGGACCCGCGCCTGCTGCGCCTGCTCGACGGCATCCTCGATGGGCAGACCGGTGGCCTGGCCCAACCCACGCCGATCCGCGACGCGCTCAGTGGCAACGTACTGCGCTCCTGACAGGTCGATTGCGTCAGCGCTGCCGATCGCGCACGCTGCGCCCATGACCCTGCTCCGCCCTGTCCTGTGCCTGGCCCTGCTGCTGCCGTTGCCGGCACTTGCCGCTGACGACGTGCGGGTCTACCGCTGCGTTGGCAGCAATGGTGCCGTCGCCCTGCAGGACAAGCCTTGCACGGCCGGCCGCCAGGAAGTGCGCGCCCTGCAACGCCCACGCGACCCGCCGCCGCGGGTGGTCAGCACCGACGCCGCAGTGCCGTCACCGGCGCAGACACCGCCGATGCGCGAACGCGAGGTGCGCCATGTCTACGTCCAGCCGCCGCAGCCGATGTACGAATGCGTGAGTGAAGACGGCGATCGCTATACCAGCGACAACAACGAAGGGAATCCGCGCTGGGTGCCGCTGTGGACCACCGTCTGGTATCCGCATGGCCATCTTGGCGGCGGGCGACCCGGACCGCATCCAGGGCCGCGCCCGGCCAGCAGTGGCACCACCATCGATGCCTCCATCGGTGGGGGACCACCGGTCTATCGTCCGCCGTCGGTGGGCGTCGGTGTCAACGTGCCTGCCGGCAACATCCTGGTCCGCGACACCTGCCACGCACTGCCCCCGCAGGAAGTGTGCGCACGCCTGCGTGATCGTCGCTGGGAACTGGACCGGCGTTACAACAGCGCGCTGCAGAGTGAACGCACCGCGATCAGCAACGAGCAGCGCGGGATCGATGCACGGCTGGCGCAGGACTGCGGCGGCTGAGCCCTGCGCTGGGAGTTGTGCCGCGCACTTTGGTAGGCCCGTCTTGGTGGGCGCTGGCAGACACAGTGCCAACCAAGGTTGGCAGCTACCGGGGCATGTGAGCCCTGCTTTGGTAGACGCCCACCTTGGTGGGCGCTGGCAGACAGCAGTGCCAACCAAGGTTGGCACCTACCGGGGCATGGGCCACCGCTGTAGGCTGCTCGCATGAGAAGACTGATCTGGCTGGCCATCGGCCTGTTGCCCGGCAACGCGTTGGCCGATGACATGGTGATCTACCGCTGCATGGGCAGCAGCGATGTTCCCACGCTGCAACGCACCCCCTGCCCCGCTGGCACCCGTCAGGAAATCCAGCGTATCCCTGCGCCTGCGCCGACGGTACCGGTCGCGCCGGTGCAGAACAGCCCCGCTCCGCCGCCTGCAGCGATGCCATCCGTGGACGCCGCCGCCGAGACTGCAGCGACGCAGCCACGTGAGGGCCGCACGATCATGGAAGCCCGCATGGTCGAAGACGAAGGCGGAGACACCATCCTCGACAGCGCGATGCTGCACCAACGCGGTGATGGCGCTGCAGCGGACAAGGACGCGCCAGCAAAGCCTCCGTTACCGGCGATCTTCCAGTGCGTTGACACGCAGGGCGGTTCTTACCTGCACGAGTACGAGGCCGCACCCGGTCGCTGCGAACTGTTGAACGTACAGGGCCTGGGCGGGGCAACGCCGGTCAACGCCGCCAGCTGCGAGGTGGTCAGCGACCGCTGTACTGAAGTGGACGAAGCACAGCGCTGCGGCAGCTGGCAGCAACGCTTCCGCGATGCACGGGGTCGCGAGCGGTTCGCCGCACCGGAGAATCAGCAGACGGCGCGCGGCGAACGCGAGCGCCTGCAGGTCGTGCTGGACGCCAGCAATTGCCCGGTACCGCAGTGAGGGATCCACACAGCGCGCGGATCCCTCATCCGAGTTGATCCGCCGCGATCAGAAACCGTAGCGCAGGAAGCCACCATCCACCGCGATGCATTCGCCGGTGACATAGCTCGACGCCGGCAGGCACAGGAAACCCACTGCCGAGGCCACTTCTTCCGGCTCACCGATGCGCCGCATCGGCGTGCGTCCGATCACTTCTTCGTAGTAGTCGGTATCGGACAGCGGGCCGGAGGTGCGACGGGTGCGGATGTACCACGGCGCCACTGCATTGACCCGGATGCCGTCCTCGGCCCACTCCACTGCGAGGTTGCGGGTCATCTGGTGCATCGCCGCCTTGGTCATGCCATAGACCACGCCACTGCGCACATGGGTCAGGCCGGACACGCTGCCGACGTTGACGATGGCCGATGACGCGTGGCGCGCGAGCAACGGATGCGCATAGCGCGACAGTTCGAACGCCGAGAACAGATTGGTTTCGAAAATGCCACGCCATTCGTCTTCGGAGTACTCGGTGGCGGGCTTGGTGATGTTGCCACCGGCATTGTTGACCAGGATGTGCAGGCCATCGGCGTGGTCCTCGACCCAGTCCAGGATCTGCCGGCGGTCTTCGTCGTCGGACACATCGGCGGCCAACGCGTGAACCTGGTGCTGCGGATACACATCCAGCAGTTCGTCGCGGGCACTCTCCAGCATATCCAGGTCGCGGCCGACGATCATCAGATCGGCGCCGAAACCGGCAAGTTCATGCGCGATCGCCAGGCCGATACCGGCGCTGGCACCGGTGATCAGCGCCGTCTGCCCATCCAGGCGCCACCGTTGCTGGGTCATATGTCCTCCGGGGCCGCGCCCACTGTGTTTCGATGCGGCAAGGATACGCGCTCACGACCGTCCCCCGTCCGTGATGCGACACTGGCCCCACATCCCTCGTGGAGAGCTGCCATGCGCGTCCTGATTCCCGTCCTGCTGTCGGCCGCCGTGCTGGCCGGGTGCCAGCGCCCTGCAGCGCCGAATCCGGAACGCCCACCGGAACCGCAGGCAATGGCCAAAGCGATCAATCAGCCCCTGGACCGCGTCAAAGGCGTGCAGAAGACCATGGACGAGGCGGCCGAACGCGAGCGCAAGGCAGAGGCCGACGCGCAGTAGATCCCCGCATGCAACAACGCCCGGCCAAGGCCGGGCGTTGTGCGTTCAGTAGATCCACGCCATGCGTGAGCATCTTTGGTAGATCCACGCCATGCGTGGATGGGACGTCAGAACCCGCAGAAGCAATACGCCAGCGACTTCACCGGTGCACCATTGCCCTTCTCGCGGGCCGCGTTCTCAACGAAGCGCAGCTGCGTATCGATTTCCGGCATCGTGCGCGCCAGCATCATCCGGCCCACGCCGGAATCGGCCAGCATCCAGGCGCCGGCGTGGCTGCCAGCGAAGCCGCTGACGAACTGCGCGAACGGCGTCGCCGCCTTCTCGATGTAACGCACACGGTACTTGTCGGTCGCGCCCAGCTTGGCCCGACCGGCAGCGTCAGCCACGGCGTCCTTCAGGCCACCGAAGGCATCGACCAGACCGCGCTCCTTGGCCTGCGCACCGCTCCAGACACGCCCGCGGGCAACTTCGTCGATCGCTTCGACCGGCTTCTTGCGGGCCTCGGCGACACGACCGGTGAAATCGGCATAGCCCTTGTTGATCACCGACTGGATTACCTGGCCCACAGCCGGGTCCATCGGCCGGGTGACATCGAAGGCACCGGCAAAACGGGTGGTACCGACGCCATCGGTGTGCACGCCGAACTTGTCCAGCGCGCGGCTGAAGTTCGGGATCATGCCGAAGATGCCGATCGAACCGGTGATGGTCGACGGGTCGGCATAGATACGATCGGCGTTCATGCTGATCCAGTAACCACCGGACGCAGCGAGGTCGCCCATGGACACCACCACCGGCTTGCCAGCGGCCTGCAGGGCCACCACTTCGCGACGGATCTGCTCGGAAGCGTAGACCTCGCCACCCGGCGAATCCACACGCAGCACCACGGCCTTGACGTCGTCATCGTCACGCGCCGCACGCAGCAGCGCCGAGGTCGATTCACCACCGATGCGGCCGGCCGGCAGATCGCCGCCGCTGATTTCACCGGAGGCCACGATGACCGCGACCTGCGGACGCGAATCAACCGGGTTGCGGCGCGCATCGAGCTGGGCCATATAGGTGCCGAAATCGATGTTGCGGAAACCACCGTCGGCGTCTTCATCGGCCACGCCGCGCTCGATCATCAGATCCTCGAATTCCTCGCGGGTCTTCAGCGCGGTCACCAGCTTCTGCTGCAGGGCGAACTTGGCCAGGTCGCCACCAGCGGCAGCCACACCTTCAGGCAGGGTATCGATGCCGGCCGCCAGCTGCGCCGGATCCAGGCGGCGGGCCTTGGCGATGTCGCCGAGGTAGCGCTGCCACACATCGTTCATCCAGAACAGATCGGCTTCCTTGGACGCCGGCGACGCCGCGTCGAGCACGTACGGCTCGGCGGCCGACTTGTACTCGCCCACCTTGAACAGGTGCACGTCCACGCCCAGCTTGTCCTGCAGGCCGGTACGGAAGTACTGGCGGTAGCGGCCCAGGCCTTCCAGCACCACCGACCCCATCGGGTCCAGGTAGACCTCGTCAGCCTGTGCGGCCAGCAGATACTGCGACTGCCCCATGCTCTCGCTGAAGGCGACCAGCTGCTTGCCCGAGGCGCGCAGTTCCTGCAGCGCAGCGGACACTTCGCGCAGCGAGGCGAAACCGGACGGCTGCAGCTTGTCCAGCTCCAGCACCACCCGCTCGATCTTCTTGTCATCGCGCGCGTTCTCGATCACCCGGATCAGATCGCGCAGCTGCACTTCCTCGGCACCGTTGTCACCGACGGCCTTGGCCAGCGCGCGGCTGACCGGATCGGCGCTGTACTGCTCGACCAGGCGGCCTTCCGGCGCGATCACCAGGGTGGTGCGGTCCTGCAGCGCCTTGCTTGCGCCAGCACCCATGCCCGCAGCGACGATGAACATCACCAGCACCAGCAGCAACAGGCCGAAGAACACCAGGTTGAGGATCAACCGGCGGGTGAAATTCATCACGTCCCACAGCCCGATGAAGAAGCTGGCGACAGGATTGCGGTTCGCCGGGGGCAGCGGCGGCACGGGTTGGTTCATGGAGCACTCCGGATGGCTTCTTGCCGTGGTAACAGCATAGCCGGTGCCGCGTGAGGCGGCATCGGACACAAGTCAGGGGATCGCCAGTCACGGTTGCCCATGACAGGGGTATCAGGCCAGCGTGGACTGGCCCAGGCGTTTGCTGCTGCGGTTCAGGCGCCAGCCCATCAGGATGGCCGCGGCGGTCAGGCCGACGATCAGGCCGATCCACATACCCTGCGGGCCCATGCCCAGGCCGAGGCCAAGCCCGGCACCCAGCGGCATGCCCAGGCCCCAATAGGCGAACATGGCGATGAACATCGGCACGCGGGTGTCCTTCAGTCCGCGCAGCGCGCCGGCCGACAACACCTGGATGCCATCGGGGAACTGGAAGGTGGCCGCGTACAGCAGCAGGGTCGAGGCCAGACCGGCCACGGCCAGGTCGTTGGTGTAGACGCCGACGATGGCATCGTGGCCGAACAGCAGCGCCGCCGCCGACAGCGTCTGCGTACCCATGACGATCGCGTAGCCTGCCCACACCGCACGGCGCACGCCGAAGCCATCGCCACGGCCAACCGCATGGCCGACACGCACGGTGGTCGCCTCGGCCACGCCCATCGGGATCATGAAGCACAGCTGCGCCACGTTGATCGCGATCTGGTGTGCGGCCGCTTCATTGGCGCCCAGGCGACCGATCAGCAGGGCGGTGACGATGAACAGGCCACCTTCCATCAGCACGGTGATGCCGATCGGCAGACCGGTGCGCAGCAGGTCCCAGATCGCTGACCAGCGCGGACCCTCGAAATGCGAGAACAGCTGCAGGTGGGCAAAGCGCTTGGTGAACCACAGATAGGTACCGAAGGCGATCGCCTGCAGCCACATCATCACCGCCGAGGCGATACCCAGGCCTTCGGCGCCCATTTCCGGGAAGCCCAGCTTGCCGTTGGCCAGCACGTAGCCCATCGGCGCCAGCACCAGCAGGCCACCAAAACCGAGCAGCATGGTCGGCAGCGTCCAATGCATGCCCTCACTCAGATAGCGCATGCAGAAGTACAGGGTCAGCGCCGGGCCACCCCAGCGCACCGCATGCAGGAAGGCCGTTGCGCCGGGCACGATGTCCGGCGCGATGCCGAAGGCCGGCAGCAGCGGCGGCACCACGGTGAGGAAGGTGAACATGATCAGGCCCAGGCCCAGCGCCAGCCACAGCGCCTGCCGGAACAGCGGGCCGATCTCGCGCTCACGGCCGGCGCCATGCAGCTGCGACACCGAGGCGGTAAGTGAGATCAGCGTGCCGATCGGAATCAGCATCGGCAGCCACAGCAGCGCGGTGCCGATGGTCACTGCGGCCAGGGTGGATGTCGCATGGTGGCCGGCAATCACGTTGTCGACGAAGGAGATCAGACCGGTGGAGACGTGCCCGAGCACAAGCGGCAGGGCAAGCAGACCGGTGGCGCCGACTTCCTTGCTGAAGCGCGGCGTGGAGGTTGCAGTAGACATAAGGTGCTTGACGCGAACTACGGTTGCGCGCGAAGGGCACAGGCACCGGGTTGCGGCCGGCCATCTTACGCGCGCTGGGCGGCCATTCCCATGACTGCCCCATAAAGGGCACGGAGGGAATTAAGTCGTCTCCGGCACACTCGGGCCAGAAACGACTTGATTCCCTCCGTCCCCTTTTTGCTTACTGCCCGGCCTGGCGCTTGAGCCAGGTGTCGCGTTCGGCGGCGGGGACGGTGAGGAATGCGCTGCGTACGCTGTCGCGTTCCTGCGGCGGCGTGCGCTGCGCGACCAGGGCCAACTGTGCCAACTGCGCAGGGCTCAGCTGGCGCAGCACGGCAAGGACCGCGTCGCGCTGTTGCGGCGGCACGAAGCCGAACAAGCCGTGCAGCTTGGGGAATTCGGCGCCCAGTTGCGGGCCCAGTCGCCAGCCTTCGCGGAAGGCCTGGTCCTGTGCCAGGAACTGCGTGCGCAGGCGCTGCTGCTGATCGGCCGGCAACGCGGCGAAACGGCTGGCGGCCTGACGGATGCGTTCGCGCTCACCCTCTGGCAGGGCCCGCCACGCGGCGTAGTCGCTGCGACGCTGACGTTGCTGGGCGGGATCGAGTTGCGCGAATGCCACCGCTGCGGTGGGCGCGACTGCCGACGGTGTTGCCGAGGGTGCGGGCAGCGGCACGTTCAACGATTGCGGCGCAGCGGCCAGCGACAGCGGCAAGGCCAGCAGCAGGCCGGCGAAGAGGAGCTTATTCATCGGCAGCAGAGGTTTCCAGCGCTGCGCCGACCGGTTCCGGGCGGGTCGGCTTGGGTTGTGACTCGTCCACCGGCAACGGGCCACCGGCAGCACTCCAGGCATGCATGTCGGCCTCGGCCAGCAGCGGGTAATCGCGGTCGGCCAGCATGGCGGCATCGTCGCTGGCCTGCGCATCGCCGCCTGCAGCGGGGCGGACATCGCTGGCGGGCAGTGCCTCGACGGTGACCGGCCCGGCCTCACCCACCACGCCCTCGGGCAAGGGGCCATCGGCAGTCAACGCGCGGCCCTGCCAATGGCGCCAGCCCAACGCAGCCAGCAGCAACACCGCCACGGTGATCAACAGGATCACCGGGCCACGCCAGCGCGGCTTGGCATTGGGGCGACGACGCTTGCCGCTGGCAGGCGCGCGTTCGTCGCGCGGCGGCGCACGCCAACTGGAGGCCGGCGCCTGGTTGTTGGCCGCTGGCGCGGACGGTTGCGCCAGCTGCTGCAGGCGCTTGGCCGGCAGGTCGCGGATACGCAGCTGCACCTGTTCGGCCAGCGTCCGCCATGCGGCGGCATCGGGCTGGCCATTGCCATCGCGTGGGCAGGCCGTGGCCAACAGGCGTTGATAACCCTCCTCGTCGACATCCAGAACGCGGGTGGCGATGCCCTCGTCCAGGCTGCCACCTACCCGCAGCAACAGAGCCAGCCGCGGCAGGGGGGCCATGTCGCCCAGCGCGGCCAGCGACGGCGGCCACTGACCGGTGGTCGGCTCGCGCAGCGCCTGGCGCTGGCCCAGCAGGGTCCAGAAGCGGCCGGGCCACTGCGCCATCGGCAGGTCGCTGGCGACGGCGGCGAAGGCGCGCATTACCGCCACCAGCGTCTGTTCGGCACGGGCGGGGTCACCGCACTGCAGTTCGGCAACGACCAGGGCACGGCGTTCGACGCCGCGCAGAAAAGCCGACAGCGCGCCGGCCGCGGTCGAGGAAACAGGGGCGGGCACAGCCGTCATCGGTCACTCCAAAGGTCTGCCGGCATGATAGCGGCAGCCCATCGCTGCCCGGCAGGCTTGCGATTCCAGACACTTCATGCTGCAGGTTGTGCACAGCATCACGCGGGAACCGGGCCATTCCTCGATGAATGGCTGAATTCACCCTGTTTCAGCAATGTTTCACACTTAAGTTATTGATTTTCATATAATTTAAAGTGTGGCTATTTTTTGACCAACCCAAGCGTGAGGCCGTCGCCATCGGCCTCATGCGGCGCCACGAGCCGCTAACGCACAGACTTATCCACAGAAGATGTGGATAAGACTGAATCTCCAATAGACACCGATATTTAGGTGACATTTATGATTCGCCGACGGGCATGCCAGTCGCATTTGCCTCTGCCATGCGCCCTCGCAGGGGCCGTTACACTGACCCGATGCTCGCCCCCGATTCCGGCCCTGTCCCGACCCTGCAGGTCGCCCTGCCCGTCCCCCTGCCGCGCCTGTTCGATTACCTGCCGCCGCAGGGCGGAGGCCCGACGGTGGCGGTCGGCTGCCGGCTGAAGGTGCCGTTCGGCAACCGCGAACTGATCGGCGTGGTGGCCGGGCACGGGCAGGCCGAGGACAGCCAGGGCCTGCGCCAGGCACTGGCCTGGTGTGACACGGCGCCGCTGCTGCAGGGCGAGCTGTGGCAGAGCCTGCAGTGGCTGGCCCGCTATACCCACGCCCCCCTGGGCGAGGTACTGAGCACCGCCCTGCCCGGCCCGCTGCGGCATGGCGAACCGCTGCCCGATACCCATCACTGGGGCTGGCAGCTGACACCGGAGGGCCACGCCCAGCGCGAAAAACTGCGTGCCGGCAGCCGACCACGGCAGCTGGCCGAGCTGCTGGCCGACGCGGTGGTGGACGAAGATGTCCTGTCTGCACGCATGCAGGACTGGCGGGTGGCCGCACGCAGCCTGGGCAAGCGCGACCTCGCCGAGCGCATCGCCCTGAGCGTGGCGCCGCAGCACGCTCAGCCCC
>NZ_QAIJ01000290.1:7482-10567 GCF_003060985.1 Stenotrophomonas sp. HMWF023 | reverse complement strand
GACCAGCCGTCCCCGGCGACGGTGGAAGACGTCGAGCCCGTGGAGACGGCGCAGGACGCCATTTTGCCTTCGCGCTTCTTCGAACTGGAAGATGCTCCGGGCCAGCCTGCCGTGGCGGACAGCGGCATGATCGTGGTGCCGATCGCGATGGAGGCTGCGGCGATCGACGCCGAACCTGTCGCCGTCGACAGCGCCGATGCGTTGGTGCCGGCGGACACGGCTGTGCTCGAGGCTCAAACCGAATCTGAGACCGAGACCGAATCCGAGACCGAATCCGAGTCCGAATCCGAAGACAGTGCCGACCTGCTCGACTTCAGCGTCTATGACCGCGAGCTGGTCGACATCTTCGTCGAGGAAGGCAAGGACCTGCTGGATCATTGCGACGGGCTGATCAGCGAACTGCGCGAAGCGCCGCAGGACCGCGAAGCCCTGGCCGGCCTGCAGCGCGATCTGCATACGCTGAAGGGCGGCGCGCGCATGGCGGGCATCAATGCCATCGGCGATCTCGGCCACAGCATCGAATCGCTGCTGGAGGCCGTCGCTGGCGGGCGCACCGAGATCGAACGTCGTGACGTGCAGTTGCTGGAACGCGGTTTTGACCGTCTGCACCAGCTGCTGACCCGCACTGGCGAACACCGCGTCGTCGAGCCGGCACAGGATCTGCTCGACGCCTTTGAAGCCCGCACGACAACCGACATCGCCGCTGCCAGCGCAGCTGCAGCCAGTGCTGCCATCGTGGCGGAGCAGACCCCGCAGGCGACTCCGGCCGTGGCCGTGGTCGACGCCCCGTTGTCTGCGCCGTTGCCGGTGGAAGGTTCTACCGAAGAAGACCCGCTGGCCCGTCCGCAGCAGGAGCAGGTGCGTGTGCGCGCCGACCTGCTCGACCGCCTGGTCAACCACGCCGGTGAAGTGGCGATCTACCGTTCGCGCCTGGAACAGCAGCTCGGTGCCTTCCGCGGCGCGATGGGCGAGCTGGAACGCACCAACGCGCGTCTTCGCGACCAGCTGCGTCGCCTGGACCTGGAAACCGAAGCGCAGATCGTTGCCCGCTACCAGCGCGAGCAGGACCAGGCCGACCACAAGTTCGATCCGCTGGAACTGGACCGTTTCTCCACCCTGCAGCAGCTCAGCCGCGCGCTGAACGAGTCCGCCGCCGATCTGGGTGGCCTGCAGGGCGTGCTGGACGATCTGTCGCGCCAGTACGATTCGCTCCTGCAGCAGCAGTCGCGTGTCAGTTCGGAACTGCAGGATGGCCTGATGCGCGCGCGCATGGTGCCGTTCGACGGCCTGGTGCCGCGCCTGCGCCGGGTGGTCCGCCAGGCAGGCATGGACACCGGCAAGCAGGTCCACCTGACCCTGGAAGGCACCCACGGCGAACTCGACCGCAACGTGCTCGATCGCATGGTCGCGCCGCTGGAGCACATGCTGCGCAACTCGGTTGCCCATGGTCTGGAAGCACCGGAGCAGCGTCGTGCCGCCGGCAAGCCGGAAGAGGGCGAAATCGCCATCCGCCTGCATCGTGAAGGCTCGGAAATCGTGCTGGACGTGGCCGACGATGGCGCTGGCCTGGATCGTGAGGCAATCCGCCGTCGCGCCATCGAACGCGGCCTGTTGCCTGCCGATGCGCAACCGAGCGAGCAGGAGCTGGACAACCTGATCTTCGCTTCGGGCTTCTCCACCGCCGATCAGGTCAGCCAGCTGGCGGGCCGTGGCGTCGGCATGGACGTGGTCGGCAACGAAGTGCGCCAGCTCGGTGGCTCGGTCGACATCCAGTCGGTGCGTGGCCAGGGCGTGCGTTTCACCCTGCGCCTGCCGCAGACGCTGGCGGTCACCCAGGCGGTGTTCGTGCAGATCGGCGAAACCACCTTCGCGGTGCCGGTGGCCTCGGTCAGTGGTATCGGCCGGCTGTCGCACGAACGCTTCGAAGCGGCCGACAGCAGCTACCGCTACAGCGGCGAAGACTATCCGCTGTACGACCTCGGCAGTCTGGTCGGCCAGGCCCCGGCGCGCGCCGACGGCCAGGCCCAGGTGCCGCTGCTGCTGGTCCGCGCGGGCGACCTGCGCGCCGCCGTTGCGATCGATCAGGTGCTGGGCAACCGCGAAGTCGTGGTCAAGCCTGTGGGCCTGCAGATCGCCTCGGTACCGGGCATCTACGGCGCCACCATCACCGGCGATGGCCGCGTGGTGGTGATCCTGGACGTGGCCCCGCTGGTGCGTCGCTTCCTGGCCAACCCGACTGCACCGGTGCTGATCAACGCGCCGCGCCAGGAACGGCAGGTGCCGCTGGTGATGGTGGTGGACGATTCGCTGACCATGCGCAAGGTCACTGGCCGCATCCTGGAGCGTCACAACTTCGAGGTGAGCGTCGCCCGCGATGGCGTCGAAGCCCTGGAGCAGCTGGAAGAGCGCGTGCCGGACCTGATGCTGCTGGACATCGAAATGCCGCGGATGGACGGCTACGAGCTGGCTACTGCAATGCGTGCCGATCCGCGCTACAAGGACGTGCCGATCGTGATGATCACCTCGCGCAGCGGCGACAAGCACCGCCAGCGCGCCTTCGAAATCGGTGTGCAGCGCTACCTGGGCAAGCCGTACCAGGAGCTGGACCTGATGCGTAACGTGTACGACTTGCTGGGGATTGCCCGTGTCCGTGAGTGACCTCGATCCGGTTCCGGCCGTAGCCCTGCTGGCCCGCCCGGGCGCGGCGCGTGAGCGCCTGCGCGAGGCGTTGGCCCATGCCGACGTGCAGATCGTGCTGGAAGACGATCCCATCACGCTGGAGCCGCAGGCGCTGCATGATGCACGCCCGCAGTTCGTGGTGATCGCGCTGGAAGCGGCCATTGAAGATGCGCTGGAGCGCCTGGAACCGGCGCTGTCGGCGCCCGGGTTGACCCTGGTGTTCGACGAGGCTGAACTGGCCGCGCGTCGCGATGGTTGGGAAGCGCAGCGCTGGGGCCGTCACCTGGCCGCCAAGCTGCACGGCCACCAGCAGGTGCTGCCGCCGGGCGCCGAGGACGAACCGGCACTGCAGCTTGAGCCGGGTCGGCCGTCGACGCCGCCGGTGCCGAAGGAAGCCGCGCTGCAG
>NZ_QAIJ01000290.1:0-7471 GCF_003060985.1 Stenotrophomonas sp. HMWF023 | reverse complement strand
CCTGGAACAGGCCCGTTCGTGGGCCGACGACGTGCCGGCGGATGGCCTCTATTCGCCGCCGGCACAACTGCACGAGCCGATTGCGCTGGAGCAGGTACTGGCGGCGCTGCAGCCGGTGCTGCCGGAGACGGCGACGCCGGCTGATGCAGCGCCTGCGCCGCCGCCGGTACCGGCAGCTCCACCGAGGGTGTTCACCGACCACACGGCCTGGTCGCTGGTCGACGAGGCCAGCGACGCGCCGGCAGATCCGCGTGCTGCTGCTACGGTCGCCACGCCGGAACCGGCATTCGACACCGAGCATCTTTCACTGGTCGACCTGGACGCCGCCGCACCCGCAGGCAGCCGCGCTGGTGCGCTGCTGGTACTGGCCGGTATCGGCGGTCCTGATGCGTTGCGCCGCCTGCTCGCGGCACTGCCCAGCGGGCTGGCCGTGCCAGTGCTGGTGCACATGCGCCTGGACGGCGGCCGCTACGGCAATCTGGTCAAGCAGATGGCGCGCGTATCGGCGCTGCCGGTGCAGTTGGCCGAAGCCGGACAGCGCGCCACCGCGGGCGAAGTGCACGTGCTGGCCGATGACATCGGCGTGCACGTCGCCGCCGATGGCCTGTATTTCCAGAGCGAAGCGCAGGGCATCTCGATTGCCGCGTTGTCGGCCGAGCACAGCGCGCTGGTGCTGCTCAGTGGTGCCGATCTGGCCCATGTCGGCCCGGCGTTGGACCTCGCCGCCGCCGGCGCCTGGGTAGCCGGGCAGGTGGGCGAAGGCTGCTACGACCCGGCTGCGGCGACGGCCGTGGTCGCCGCCGGCATGGTGGCCGGTGAACCACAGGAACTGGCGCAGGTGATCGCCGCGCGCTGGGGCCTGGATGACGACGGAGATGCCGCATGAGCTACGCCAGCAATGATGAGATCCGCGGCGTCCTGATCTCGGCGGGTGCCGAACGGGTCCTGCTGCCCAATGCAACCGTGGCCGAGATGATGTCGCGGGTACCGGTGCAGGCGGTGGCCGACGCTCCGCGCTGGCTGGTGGGTGAGATCGGCTGGCACGGCTGGCAGGTGCCCCTGGTGTCGTTCGCACGGCTCTCCGGGTTGGGCGAAGAGACGGTGGCCGGCCACAACAAGGTGGTGGTGCTCAAGACCCTCAGCGGCAACCTGGAGCGTCCCTACTACGCGCTGTTGACGCAGAGCTTCCCGCAGCTGATCTCGGTACCGCGTGATGGCCTGCTGGCCGACGCGTCCGAGGAAAACCTGCCCGACATCGTGCACATGCGCGTGCTGCTGGGCGAACAGAGCGCGCTGTTGCCGAATCTCGACGCGCTGGAAGCCGCGCTGGATTCGCTGACGGCGTGACCGGAATCCGCCGGGCATGGCCCGGCGCTACCGCAGGCGTTCCGGATATCGGGTAACGCCGGGCCATGCCCGGCGAGCGCAGCGGCCACCGGACCGGAGCCTTATCCTAGATCGCCCAACCGTGCCTGCAATGCCGCGATCGCGGCCAGGCCTGCGGTTTCCGTGCGCAGGATGCGTGGGCCCAACTGCAGGCCCTGGAAGCCTGCGGCCGCCAGCTGCTCACGGTCACGCGGCGACCAGCCACCTTCGGGGCCGATGGCGATCACCACGCCGCCGGCCGGCGCCGCCTGCAGTGTCGACAGCCGGTGCGCTCCCAGCGGGTCCAGGGTCAACCGCAACGTGTCGGCTGGCAGTGCCGCGCTGGCCTGTGCCAGCGACTGTGGCGGCCCGACCTGCGGAATGCGCGCACGGCCGGATTGCCCGCAGGCCGACTGCACCACGTTGTTCCAGTGCGCCACGCGCTTTTCCGCGCGCGCTGCATCCAGCTTCACCTCGGTACGCTCGGCATTCACCGGCACGATCGCGCTCACCCCCAGTTCGGTGGCCTTCTGCAGGATCAGGTCCATCTTCTCGCCGCGTGCGATGCCCTGCAGCAGGGTGATGGTCAGCGGCGATTCGTTGGCGATCGGCTGCACCTGGTCGATGCGCACCCGTACCTCGCGCTTGCCGGCCAGCGTCAGCGTCGCGGTGTAGTCGTGGCCATCGCCGTTGAACAGCACGCAGGTGTCACCTTCGCGCAGGCGCATCACCCGCACCAGGTGGTTGGCCGTCTCTTCCGGCAGGGTCACGGTCTGGCCGCTGTGCAGCGCCAGGTCGATGGGGCAGCGGGTCACGCGCATGCAATTGCCTCGTCGATGGCTGCCAGCGTCGTATGCGCCAGCAGCTCCAGTTGTTCGTCGTCCACGCAGTACGGTGGCATCCAGTACAGCACGTTGCCCAGCGGGCGCAGCACTACGCCGCGCTTCAGCGCGGCCTTGTAGGCATGCAGCCCCAGCTTCAGCCCCGGATCGAAGGGCGTGCGCTTGTCGCCGTTGCGGGTCAGTTCGAAGGCCACCACCATCCCGGCCTGGCGCACATCGGCCACGTGTGGATGGTCGGCGAACGGTGCGGCCAGGGTCCCCATCACCGAGGCGATGCCGCGGTTGCGGGCGATCACGTCATCGTCGTGGAAGATGTCCAGCGTGGCCAACGCCGCCGCACAGGCCAGCGGGTTGCCGGTATAGCTGTGCGAATGCAGGAAGGCACGTTCGCGCGAATCATCGAGGAACGCGTCGTACAGCGCCTGCGTGGCCAGCACCGCAGCCAAGGGCAGGAAACCGCCGGTCAGGCCCTTGGACAGGCACAGCAGATCGGGCATCACCCCGGCCTGCTCGCAGGCGAACATCGTGCCGGTGCGGCCGAAGCCGGTGGCGATCTCGTCGGCGATCAGGAAGGCGCCATGGGCATCGCACAGTTCGCGCACGCGCTGCAGATAGGCCGGATCGTGCATGCGCATGCCACCGGCGCACTGCAGCCGCGGCTCCAGGATCACCGCGCAGATTTCGCCCGGATGCTGGTCGAACAGCGTGGCCAGGCCGTCGGCGGCCTGGCGCGCGCGGTCGGCCGCACTCTGCCCGGGCTCGGCCAGGTAGGCGTCGGGCGAGGGCGCGAACAGGCCTTCGGCCAGCAGCGGCGCATAGACCCGGCGATACAGCGGGATGTCGGCCAGTGCGAGAGCGCCCAGCGTCTCGCCGTGGTAGCCGTTCTCCAGCGAGACGAAGCGCGTGCGCCGGGTCTCACCGCGGTTCTGGAAATACTGGAAGGCCATCTTCAGCGCCACTTCGACGCCGGCCGAGCCGTTGTCGGCGTAGAACACCTTGGCCAGCGGCGCGCGGCCGGGCTGGCGCGGCGCCAGGGCCAGCAGGCGTTCAGCCAGGGTGATCGCCGGTTCATGGCCGAAGCCGGCCAGCATCACCTGTTCCAGCTGCCCGGCCTGGGCGGCGATGGCACCGCCGATGCGCGGCTCGGCATGGCCGAACAGGTTGGTCCACCAGCTGCTGACGGCATCCAGGTAGCGGTTGCCGTCGTGATCGATCAGCCAGGCGCCTTCGCCACGGGCGATCGGCACCAGCGGCAACGTGTCCGGATGCTCGCGCATCTGCGTGCACGGGTGCCACAGGACCTGGAGGTCGCGTTGCCGCCAGTGCTGGACCAGCGGAGAGGGGGTTGGGTCTGCTAGCATTTCGGGCTCATGAACATGTTGCTGCCTGCACATTCTATCGGCCTCGGCGCATGCGCCGGTTGCCACGGAGATTCCGCATGAACGATGACCGCGCCAGGCGTCCTCTGCCGATCATCCATCGGATCACCGACGAGGAGAACGGGCCCTTCCAGCGCCAGCACCTGGATCTGGAGTTCTCCAATGGCGAGCGCCGCCGCTTCGAGCGCCTGGTCAGCCGTGGCCATGGCGCGGTGGTGGTGGTGCCGATGCTCGATGATGAAACCGTGCTGCTGGTGCGTGAATACGCGGCCGGCATGCATCGCTACGAGCTTGGCCTGGTCAAGGGCCGGATCGATGCCGGCGAAACGCCGGAGCAGGCCGCCGACCGTGAACTGAAGGAAGAGGCCGGCTATGGCGCACGGCAGGTCGACGTGCTGCGCGCGATGACCCTGGCGCCGACCTACATGAGCCATCAATCCTGGCTGGTGGTCGCGCGCGACCTGTATCCGGAGAAGCTGGCCGGAGACGAGCCGGAGGAGCTGGAAGTGGTGCCGTGGAAGCTGGCCGATCTGGACCAGCTGATGCTGCGCGAGGATTTTTCCGAAGGGCGTTCGCTGGCGGCCCTGTTCATCGCCCGCCAGTGGCTGCAGGGAGCACGATGATCAAGCTGACCACGGAACTGCGCGAGACCGCGATCGCCATCGCCCAGGAAGCCGGGCAGGCCATCATGCAGATCTACAGCAACGGTTTCGACGTGACACTCAAGGACGACGACAGCCCGGTCACCGCTGCCGACCTCGCTGCCGACCGGGTGATCCAGCAGGGGCTGCGGCAGCTGACCCCGGACCTGCCGATCCTGTCGGAAGAGTCGCCGCTGGTGCCGTGGGAGCAGCGTCAGCATTGGGGCGCCTACTGGCTGGTCGACCCGCTTGATGGCACCCGTGATTTCGTCAAGCGCAATGGCGAATTCAGCGTCAACATCGCATTGATCTACCAGGGCGCCCCGGCCTTCGGCGTGGTCCAGTCGCCGGTCACCGGCATTGTCTGGCACGCGATGCGGGGCGAGCTGGCGTATCGCCGGCAGGGTGTACATGACACCTTGCTGCGTACCCGTACACCCGCGACCGCGCCGCTGCGGGTCGCCGCCAGCCGTTCGCATCGCTCAGCCGAAACGAATGCGTTGCTGGCCCGGATGGGCGACATCGAGACCGTGGTGCAGGGGTCTTCGCTGAAATTCTGCCGGATCGCCGAAGGCGGACTGGACGTCTATCCGCGGCTGGGCCCGACCTCCGAATGGGATACCGCTGCCGGCCAGTGCGTGCTGCACGCGGCCGGCGGTGCGGTGCTCTCGGTCGGCACCGGTAAGCCGTTCCGCTACAACCGCCGGCCGACGCTGTTGAACGGTGAGTTCATGGCGCTGGGCGATACCAGCCTGCCGTGGCGGGACTGGTTGTCCGATTGATCCTGGAGAAACACATGAGCACGCACGACACCCCTGCCACCGGCACTGCCAGCGTGGAGCTGGAGCGCCTGCTGGCCATCATGGCGCGCCTGCGCGACCCACAGGGCGGTTGTCCCTGGGACCTGGAACAGAACTTCGCCACCATCGCCCCTTACACGATCGAGGAAGCCTATGAAGTGGCCGATGCGATCGATCGGGGCGACCTCGACGACCTCTGCGATGAACTGGGCGACCTGCTGCTGCAGGTGGTGTTCCATGCGCGCATGGCCGAAGAGCAGGGGGCGTTTGCCTTTGCCGAGGTCGCGCGCGCGATCAGCGACAAGATGCAGCGGCGCCATCCGCATGTCTTCGCCGACGTCAGCGTCGACGATGCTGATGGTGTGATGCGCAACTGGGACGCGATCAAGCGCGCCGAGCGCGCTGCCAAGGGCGAGCAGGACACCTCGGCGCTTGCGGGCATCTCGCGGGGATTGCCGGAATGGCAGCGGGCGGTGAAGCTGCAGTCGCGCGCGGCCAAGGTCGGCTTCGACTGGCCCGGTCCGCTGCCGGTGCTGGACAAGGCGGCCGAGGAGCTGCAGGAACTGCGCGAAGAGTTCGAGCGCGGCGATATCGCCGGCAACAAGGCGCGCCTGCAGGAGGAACTGGGTGACCTGCTGTTCGTCTGCGCCAACCTGGCGCGGCATGCGGACATCGATCTGGGCGCCGCGCTGCGTGGGGCCAACCACAAGTTCGAACGTCGCTTCCGTTCGATGGAAGCGCAGGCCGAGGCACACGGCGATTCGCTGGCTGCACTCGATCTGGATGCACAGGAAGCCCTCTGGCAGCACGCCAAGGCCACGGAAAAAGCGTGAAAACGCTGGGTCTGTTCCTGCTGACCGCGCTGGCCGAGATCGTCGGCTGCTACCTGCCCTGGCTGTGGCTGCGCAAGGGCGGCAGCATCTGGTTGCTGCTGCCGGCGGCGGCCAGTCTGGCGTTGTTCGCCTGGCTGCTGACCCTGCACCCGACTGCCAGCGGCCGCGTTTACGCCGCGTATGGTGGCGTGTACATCGGCACGGCGCTGTTCTGGCTGTGGCTGGTCGACGGCATCCGTCCCAGCCGCTGGGACATGCTGGGTGCCGCGCTTTGCCTGGCCGGCATGGCGGTGATCATGTTCGGGCCGCGGCAGCCGGGGTAGTTCGCGGAGGTGTAGAGTCGAGCCGTGCTCGACCGCCGATCGCAAAGGTAGCCGGGCATGGCCCGGCACTACCCTCAACGAACGGAGCATGCGCATGTCCCGCTTCGCCAGCTTCCGCGAGTTCTACCCGTTCTATCTCAGCGAGCACCGCAACACGGTCTCGCGTCGCCTGCATTTCATCGGCAGCTGCGGTGTGCTGCTGCTGGTCGCCTCCGCCGTGCTGCGAGGGCAGCCGCTGCTGCTGTTGGCTGCACTGGCCTGCGGCTACGGCTTTGCCTGGGTCGGCCACTTCTTCTTCGAGAAGAACCGCCCTGCAACATTCCGCCATCCGCTGTATTCCTTCATCGGTGACTGGGTGATGTTCGCCGACATCCTGCGGGGCAGGGTGAAATGGTGATGTTGCCCGGGGAGCTGGCCCGCGCTGTGTGATTCAACGCGTCGTGCAGCCCAGCATCGCCAGATCGATCGAGTCGGCCATGCGCCGGTAGCCCTCGTCGTTCGGGTGCAGGTGATCGCGGGTAATGTCCGCCGGCAATGATTCCGGCTGTTTCGGATCACGCAGCGCCGCATCGAAATCCACCACGCCATCGAAACCGGTGTCCTTGCCACGCGCCCACTGGTTGATCGCGGTGCGGGTGGCGGCCGATACCCGCTCGTAACGCTCCGAATCGCCGAAGGGTGTCAGTGTGCCAAGATGAGCGCGGATGCCATGCGCATGCAGCCGTGCGGCCACCTGGCGGTAGCCCAGCAGCATGTCCGCCGTGCTGCGTCCCGGCAGCGGCTGTGCGCCGCCACCGTGGCGGATGTCATTGATGCCTTCGAACAGGATCACCTGGTCGGCGTCGGCAACCGCGATCACGTCGCGATCCAGCCGCGACAGCGCGCTGTGGCTGCGGCCGTGGTCCAGCAGCTTGTTGCCGCTGATGCCCTGGTTGAGCACTACGAAGCGGTCCGGGCAGGCCTGCTGCAGACGCTGGCCCAACCGCTCGGGCCATTGGTTGAACGAGCCACGCGAGGCCGTCGCGCCCTCGGTGATGGAATCACCCAGGGCTACGATCACCTGCGGCCGATCCGCGCGCTGCACCAGCACGGCTGAGAACACATTCTGCTGATAGCCCACGCGCACGCTGTCGGCCACCGCATCCTGCTTTCCGTCGGCCACACGCACCACGGTGCGGCGCACCGCAGGGCGGGTGGGCTGCGGGAAGTACGCGGTCACGCTGATCTCCTGCAGGGCGGCGACCTGCAGCGGCAGCGCATCACTCAGCAGCGCTGCACCTACCGGTAC